>JAUWQC010000020.1 GCA_030611285.1 bacterium
TATAAATTTACTGGAAAAAACTTTTATTATTAAACAAATTCAACCTTATTTTACTAATAAATCCGTTGAAATAGTTAAAAATCCTAAAATATATTTTATTGACTGTGGTCTTAGAAATGTAATCTTACAGAATTTCAATAAAATAAACAGTAGAACGGACCAAGGTGCAACAAATGAAAATATTGTTTTTAGTGAATTACACAAAGAAGATTTGCAAATAAATTTTTGGAGAACAAAATCACAGGCAGAAGTAGATTTTATTATCGAGAAAGTTGGGAAAATAATTCCTTTTGAGATAAAAAGTAATTTGAAAAAATTTGTAGCTGGCAAGCCTATGTATAGTTTTATGAATAAATATAATGTTAAGTTTGGACTTATATTATCTGATAAATTGATAGGCAAAAAAACATCAAAGAATAAAAATATCATTTTTATTCCCTCTTGGTTTAGCTTCCTTGAGCTTATTTAAAATACAACTTTAAAAGGAAGAAGATATATTTGGAATATATACAGTTTCTAATTATAGGAATTATTGGAGGAATCATTGCTTGACTGGGTAAATTCTTTCTGTAATATTTAAGTAACTTATTTAAATAATAGATTTTTTAAGATGATTTAATCGGAGATAGCTTATGAAAGGTAAAATGAAAGCTCAGTTATTTTATGGACCTGAAGATGTAAGATATGAAAATATAAATATACCTGAGATAGGGGATGATGAAGCGCTGGTTAAGATTAAGAGTGCTCTTACCTGTGGCTCGGATCTAAAGACATATAAGAGAGGTCATCCTACTATGATAAAAGAAGCTTCAGTTTTTGGCCATGAATGGGCTGGCGATATTGTAGAAATAGGTAGTGACGTGGATAATTTCAAAGTAGGTGACAGAATAGCGGCAGTAAATAGTGTTCCCTGTTATGAATGTTATTACTGTAAACTTGAAAGGTACTCTCTTTGCGAGAATCTAATATACAATAATGGTGCCTATGCAGAGTATATAAAGATACCAGGAAATATATTGAAAAAAAATACATATATAATACCAGATAAAATAGATTACAGGGAAGCTGCGCTGTTAGAACCACTGGCTTGTGTAGTGCATGGCATAGAAGAGTCCAATATTAAAACTGATGATATGGTGGTGATTAACGGCGCGGGACCTATTGGACTTATGTTTATTGCTCTAGCCAGGCTAAAAGGCGCACTTGTAATATCAGTGGACTTATCAGATGAAAGGTTAGAATATGCTAAGGATTTTGGCGCTGATTACACCATTAATGCATCAAAAGAATCTAATCAGGTTGCTGCAGTAAAAGAGCTAACTGAAGATAAAAAAGGAGTAGATGTAGCAGTTGACGCTACTGGAATCCCCGAAGTATGGGAGATGACTATCCTTATGGGTAGAAAAGGAGCTACCATTAACTTATTTGGTGGATGTGCCTCAGGTACATCAGTAAATATAGATACTCAGCTGCTGCATTACTCAGAGCTTACTATAAAAGGAGTATACCATCATACTCCTTACTATGTAAAAAAGGCATTTGATCTGATAACCTCGAGACAGATTGATACTGTTAAATTTATAACTGCTGATATGCCCCTTGAAAAACTGGTAAGTGCGCTGGAGCTTATGGGTCAGCAGAAAGGTATAAAATATAATATTACAACCTGATCATTATGAAAGCTTTAATTTGCTACAATCAAAATGAATTTAAGCTGGAAGAAATAGACAGACCAGAGATACAAAAAGATGAGATGCTAATAGAGATGATATATACCAGCCTCTGTGGTTCTGATATTATAAAGATACTTGATCCTGAAGTAAAAAAGCCGGCGGTCTTTGGACATGAAGTAGTGGGAAGAGTAGTAAAAGTTGGAAAGAATATAACAAGGTTTAACTTAGGTGATGTAGTGGTGGCTGCTCATCACATACCCTGTTACCGGTGTCATTATTGTTTACATGGTAACCACTCAATGTGCAGACACTTTAAAGAAACCAATATATATCCAGGTTCATTCTGTCAATATATAAGGCTGTCAAAAGAACATATCAGGTATACTACTTTTAAAATCCCCCCGGACTCCAACCTTCTGGAAGCATTATTTGTAGAACCCCTGGCCTGCTGTATCAGGGCTGTGGATAGAGTTACTTTCCGGAAAGATGATATATTTTCTGTAGTAGGGACCGGTGTTATAGGAATGCTTTTTATCCAGTTAATAAAACTATCAGGCGGCAGGGTGGTAGCTATTGAACTGGATAATGACCGGTTATCTATGGCCAGATTTCTGGGAGCAGACTGTACTATAAATCCGTCAAACCAGAATATTGCCCGGGAAATTAAAAATATTACAGATATTGGTGTTGATATTGCATACTCACCGTAACCAATAAATATACGCTGGGTGAGGCTCTTAACTACCTTAGAGATGGAGGAACAGTTAATATTTTTGGAGTATCAGGGAAGGAAAGTAAGTTCAAAGTTGATTTTGAAAAAGTATATAAGAGAGAACTGTCCATAATTAGCTCTTATTCTGCTACTCCTGAGACGTTAAAGTGCGCTTATGATATCATAAGCAGTAAAAAAATAAATTTATCTCCCCTGATATCAGAAGTAATGCCGCTTTCAGATTTTAAAAAAGGCCTGGACCTGATGCTTCAGAGGAAAATATATAAGGTAGTATTTAAACTGTAGTAGAATATAGCTCTGGTATAATTTTTAGAGTTTAACTTAAAAAACTATAAGCAGGAAAGAATAAGCATAATTATTATTTATTTTCAGGGTAGCTATGTTCTTAGATGAAGCAAAAATTAATATAAAATCAGGAAACGGTGGGGATGGTATAGTTGCCTTTTTTAACTTAAAAAGCGGGAGCAGGAAAATTCCCAGCGGGGGAAACGGAGGAAAGGGCGGAGATGTAATAATAAAAGTCACCCGGGATTTGAGCACTTTATATGGATTTAAAAAGAAGATACATTTTAAAGCTGAAAACGGTAAGAATGGAGAGCCTAATAATAGAAATGGTAAAGACGGAAAGGATTTGATTATAAAAGTTCCTGCAGGAACCATAATTAAAGACGACAGGGAAAATATAATTGCTGATCTGAGCAGTCCCGGAGATGAAATTGTTATAGCTGAAGGCGGCATAGGCGGTAGAGGAAATTCAAGTTTCGTATCTTCAAAAAGAAGGTTCCCCGCATTTGCGGAAATAGGGGAGAAAACGGAAGATTTCTGGATTAATCTTGAGTTAAGACTTGTGGCGGATGTAGCGCTGGTTGGATTTCCAAATTCCGGTAAATCTACCATAATCAGTCGCATATCAGCGGCAAGGCCGAAAATAGCAGATTATCCTTTCACCACTTTAACTCCTAATCTGGGCGTGGTGACTGTAGATGATGAAGACTTTGTGGTTACTGATGTCCCGGGTTTGATAAAAGGCGCGCATAAGGGGGTGGGTCTAGGGGATAAATTTTTAAGACACATAACCAGATCCATAGTACTGGCAGTAGTTTTAGACGGGCAGAGGATTATAGATGAGAGACAGGACATAATTGAGACTTTTAATATTTTAAGAGAGGAGATAAAGCTATATAATATTGATGTATACAGAAAAGATTATGTAGTTTTAATAAATAAGATTGACCTGGTTGCTGATAGTAATAAGTTAAATAAAATTAAGAAAGTTCTTGAAAGTAAGAGTGGTAAGAGTGTTTTTTTAACATCAGCAATTACGGGGCAGGGTCTTGATAAGTTAATCTGGGATTTATATAAGAAAGTGACCTGGTGCAGAGAAGAGCTCCAGAAAGATAAAGGTATAAAACTTAAAAAACAGGAGAGAGTAAAAGTTTATAGTCTGAATAAAAGAAATCTAGAGATGGGGAAAATTAAAATTGAAAAAAATAATAATGAATATATCGTGAAGAATAAAAAATTAGAAAGACTGGTAGCTATGACTGATTTAGAGAATGAAGAAGCATTAGATTATTTAAAATATAAATTAAAAAAAATGGGGATTGCAGACAGGCTAAAAAAGATGGGCGTCAGTGAAGGAAGTACTGTAATTATCGGAAGCCTTGTTTTTTCACTTATTGAGTAAATTTTACTTACGGGGTAATAAATGGGAAACAGAAAAAAGTACCTGAAAAATATTAAAAAAATGGTCATAAAAATAGGCTCCAGCAGTCTTACTTCGAAAGCAGGCGGGTTGGATAAAGTTAATATGAGGAGATTTGTAAATGAAGTCAGCTCCCTGATCAAAAGAGGAATGGGAGTGATAATAGTTACCAGCGGAGCAATTGCTGCTGGTCTGGAGAATTTAAATATCAAAAAAAAGCCGGAAGATATAGCTCTTCTTCAAGCTGCTGCTTCTATAGGTCAGGTAGAGCTTATGAGGCTGTACAGTAATTTATTTTCAAAAAATAATTTAAAGATAGGCCAGATACTGTTAACTCATGAGGATACTACCAGAAGGGAGCAGTATCTTAATATTAAAAATACCATAAAAAATTTAATCGGTTTAAATATTGTCCCTGTAATTAATGAAAATGACAGCGTAGCTGTAGATGAAATAAAATTTGGAGACAATGATAAGTTAGCTGCTCTGGTTGCAATTCTGGCGGAAGCAGATGTTTTAATAATTTTAACTGATATTGACGGAATGTATGATAAAAACCCCAGGATTTATAGTGAGGCAAAGCTAATTCCATTTGTCGATAAAATAAATGAAGATATGGAAAACGCAGCAGAGGGAATCGGATCAACTTATGGCATTGGTGGAATGAAATCCAAAATAAAAGCTGCAAAAATTTGCTCTTTTTCTGGTATAAAAACAATAATTGCAAATAGCAGAAAGAAAAATATTTTAGATAAAATTATTGCTGGTGAGGATGTAGGAACTTTCTTTACCCCTCAGACTGCAAAAAAGGTAAAAAGTATAAAGAAGTGGATAGCTTTCGGCAAGAAAACCAAAGGGAGTATAGTTATTGACAGAGGAGCAGAAGAAGCTGTGTTAAATAAAGGCAAAAGCATACTGGCAGTTGGTGTGGTAAAGGTTGATGGTAAGTTTAATAAAGGCGATACATTGAAGGTATTTTCACTTGACAGTAAATTGATTGCCAAGGGAATTAGCAACTTTTCGAGTGAGGATATAGAAAAAATAAAAGGGAAAAACAGAGAAAAGATTTTATCTGAATTTGATACTTCGATGTGTAGTGAAGTAATCCACAGGGATTGTCTGGTGGTTTTTAAACAGTAATTTTAACCTGCTGTTTTGTGTTATAATAACTAAAAACTGGAGGAATTCATGGATGTAGTTTTAGAAATAGCAAAAAGAGCAAAAGAAAATACAAAGTTTATTTCTAATGCAAATACGAAGGTTAAAAACAAAATACTATCTGATATTTCAAAATATCTTATCGCCAGTACCGAGGAAATAATAAAAGAAAATAAAAAAGATCTGGAAATATCCACCCAGGAAGGAATGTCTGATAGTTTACTGGATAGGTTAAAATTAGACAGGAAAAGAATAGAAAAAAAAGCAGAAAGTATAGACAAGGTTATCAAATTCACTGATCCTGTAGGGGAAGTAGTTTTTGGATATAATCTTCCCAATGGCTTGATTCTGAAGAATATCAGGGTACCTCTGGGAGTTGTGGGAATAATATATGAAGCCAGGCCTGATGTTACTATTGATGCTTCGGTTCTGTGCCTTAAAGCAGGAAATTGTATTATTCTAAGAGGAAGTTCCCATACACTTAATACCAATAAAAAATTGGTCCAGGTAATGGGCAGGGCTCTAAAAGATAATGATTTTCCGGATGGAATAATACAGATTATCCCCTCTGCTGATAGGGAAGATGCGGTCAGGTTAATGCAACTCCGGCAATACATAGATGTTCTTATCCCAAGAGGGGGTAAGAGCTTGATTGAGAGTGTGGTAGAAAATTCAAAAGTGCCTGTGATTGAAACAGGAATTGGAAATTGCCATGTTTATATTGATAATGCACTGGAAAATATTAGCGTAGACAAAATTGCAGAAATAGTAATAAATGCAAAGACACAGCGGCCAAGCGTTTGTAATGCGGCTGAAAAATTACTGGTACATAAAGATGTTGCCCAAAAAATACTGCCTGCAGTGCTTAAAAAACTTGAAGAAAAAAATGTAAAGCTTCTGGGGTGCAGCATATCTAAAAAAATATATTCATCTATGGGAATAGCTTCTGAAGAGGACTGGTATGAGGAATATCTGGATTATAAAATGGCAGTTAAAGTGGTTGACAGCATTGAAGAGGCAGTAATGCATATAAATAAATATGGCTCTAATCATACTGAAACTATAATTACATCAAACTATCAGAATTCAATTTATTTTACCAGGGAAATAGATTCGGCAGTTGTTTTCGTTAATGCTTCTACAAGGTTTACAGACGGCGAGCAGTTTGGAATGGGAGCGGAAATTGGGATAAGCACCCAGAAGCTTCACTGGCGTGGGCCTATGGGGTTAAGAGAACTTACTACCAATAAGTTTATAGTATTAGGTGAGGGTCAGATAAGGGAATAAAATGGAAAAAAGCGGTAAATTTTATAAAAAAATTGGAATTATGGGAGGGACATTTAACCCTATCCATAATGGTCATTTAGTTACTGCCCAGGAAGCATTAAGTCAATTTAAGCTGGATAAAGTGATTTTTATACCTACCAGTAACCCACCGCATAAAATTGAAAATGAAGTAGCCAGTGCTGAAGATAGGTATATAATGACTGTTATTGCTACTTCTTCAAACAGTAATTTTTTTGTTTCAAGAATGGAAATAGACAGGAAAGGTAAGTCATATACTATAGATACAGTCCGGCAGCTAAGGAAAATATATGGCAAGAATTTGTTACTATATTTTATAACCGGCGCTGATGCCATTTTAGAGATACTTACCTGGAAGAATACCGGTGAGATAGTTTCACTCTGTAAGTTTATAGCTGCAACCAGGCCAGGATATAACCTGTCGCGTATAGAAGATTTAAGAAAAAGACTTTCTGGCAAAGCTGGAGCTACTGATAAGAAAATATATGTAATGGAGATACCAGCTCTTTCTATTTCTTCAACTGATATAAGAAATAGGGTAAGGCATAACAGACCAATAGATTACCTGCTTCCTGAGGGGGTTAGCAATTATATTTTAAAACATGGACTTTATAAATAGTTTTACTTTAACTGGAAAGCAAAAAGAATATCTTAAAGATTTAACTGAAAAGATTAAATCTATTATGCCTTCTTCATTATATCAGCATTCTATTAATACTTTAGAATATGCAAACACTATCGCGCAGAAATATTTGTCTGATATAGAATTTTTTGATTTAGGTGTTGCGTGTATACTGCATGATTACGGTAAAATGTTTAGTTATGAAGAGTTGGTGAAAATAGCAAAAGAAAATGAGCTTGAAGTTGGTAGTTTTGAATTAAATTCCCCACCATTATTGCACAGTTTCGTAGGTGATTATCTGGTCTTAAGGGATTTTAATGTTTCTAGCAGTAAGATATTAAAAGCAATTAAATTCCATACGATCGGATATTGTAATATGAATCTTGAAGATAAGATTTTATTTATTGCTGACAAAGTTGAAAAAGGCAGGAATTATAATGGAGTAAAAAAACTTAGAGATCTTGCTTTAAAAAATATTAATTTATGTCTACTGGAGGTTTATAAAAATAATATAATATATATTATAAAGAGAGATAGGTTTTTACATCCTGATACGGTTAAAATTTGGAACAATATTTGTGGAGGTATTTAAAATGTCTTTTGATGAAGATGAAAAAAAATTTAAAGGTAGAGACCCTGATGAGAGAGATTCTTATAACACGGATAATGGTGGTAAAAAGCCTCGCAATTCTGGAGATGACTTCTTTAAGGATGAAGACTTTGAATTTGAAAGTTATAAAGATGAAGAAGTAGAAAGTGAGGGACTCAGAGTCAAAAGGATGAAGCAGAGGCGGAAGAAGGGGAAAATAATTTTTAGAACTATTGCTATAATGATTGCCCTGGTTGTAGTTGCAGTGGGGGTAGTTTTTGGTTACCGGTATATTAAAAATAAATACTTCTCTGAAGTGGAGATAACAGAAGAAGAGAGAATAAGTGTACCTGAATCCCTTGAATTGGGGCAGGATATTAACTTAGTTATTGCCTGCGCAGGGGAAAATCTGCTGGAACCTGAAGTAAGCTCAATCATATTTTCAAGTTATTATAGCAGTGAAGAGGAATTAATATCATTGTGTATTCCAGTAAGAACATTGATGGATATACCGGGTATTGGCGCGGAATTGGTGGGCAAGTCAGTAAAGATAGGAGGGATGGACTTGCTCAGACTTACCCTGGAAAGGAATTTAGGTATGGATATGGAAGTAGATTATTATATTCTTCTTGATGTTTGCAATGTAGTCGATAAATTAGGCGGTATAGACCTTGGGTTAGATGAGGAAATTACAGTTAAAAACTATGATGATGGCTCGACTTTTAAACTGGAGAAGGGGGAAAACTTAATTGATGGGACTGAAGCGGTGAATTTCCTTAAATATTTTAGTGGTATGGAGATGGAAGTCCCCATAGAAAATGTTACAAAACAAAAATTATTCCTGGATGCAATTATCAGTAAGATTGCAGGCGAAAATGATGAAAAACTTTCTGCAAACCTGAATTTAATTAAAGATTTTATTGATACAGATTTAAGTATGGAGGAAAGGTTAAAAATATTCTCCACATTTTCAACAATCGAAGCCGGTAAAAATAAAATTTATGCCCTTGATATATCATCTACAACAGAGCTTCCGGAAGAGGGTATTGTTTATGTACCGGATGTTTCTAAACTTGCCGAAATTTTTAAAAAAGAGGGGACCGCACCTGAAGAAGTGGTTAGGGTTGAGGAAACAGTTAATTTAACCATATTAAATGGTGTAGGAACCCCTGGTCTTGCTGCAGGAGTATCAGAAATTTTAAAAAGTGAGGTATTTGAGAGTGGTAAGAGCAAATATAATATACTTGAAGTGGGAAATGAACCTACTGAACAATTTAATTATGATACCACTGAGATTTTAGTATATTCTGGAAAGTCTTATGTAATAGAAGCAGCAGATGATATAAAGAATATACTGGAAGTTGGAAATATAATTCCAAGAGAGGATGAGAGCGTAAATTCAGATATTATTATAGTTCTGGGAGCTGATTATGAAGCCAGGGCAGCAGAAACAGCAGTTTCGGAAGAAGTTGAAGAGATTATAAAAATAAATATTTTAAACGGAGAAGGCACAGCAAAACTGGCTTTTACGGTTAAGGGAATAATTGAAAGTCATTTTAATAAGGACGGAATAATTCTAGAGGTTGTTGAAATCAAAGATGCCGATAACTGGAATTATACTCAGACTGAAATAATAATTTTTACCTCGGGGGAAGGAGTAAATACATTAGCCCAGCAATTGCAGGAAAGGCTGGGTGTGGGGGTAATAAAGTATTCGGATAATAATGTGGACAATGTGGATATCAGTATAATTTTAGGGAGTGATTATACAAATAAGTGATAAAAAGAATAGCAGAGACTGGTAATCAGAAATTAAAAGTGAAAGATATAATTACAGCGGTAAAGACAGTTGCCAGAATAGCAGATGAAAAAAAAGCGGATTATATAAAAATACTGGATATGAGATCCAGATTAATCATAACTGATTACTTCATAATAATCAGCGCAAAAAATACCAGATTAACCAGAAGGATAGAGGAAGAAATTTGTATTCATCTAAAAAGCAATAACCGGTATCCTATTAATGTCAGTGGGCTGGCTGAAGGAAACTGGATTCTTGTTGATTATGATGATTTTGTAATCCATATTTTTACAGACGAGTTCAGGGAATATTATAGGCTTGAAAGGCTGTGGAGAGATTCTAAAGAAATAAGGTGGAAACAGAGTTAATTCAAGATATTTTAGAAAGGACCGGGGATTGAAGAAAATAGCGGTGCATAAATTTTATAAACCGCGAGAAATAGAAGAAAAATTAACTAAAAAATGGGAAAAAGAAAAAATATATTCTCTTAAGTCTGATAAGAATGATCCGAAATATTATGTACTGGAAATGTTTCCTTATCCTTCAGGGGAACCTCATATGGGCCATGCCAGAAATTATATTATTGGAGATGTAATAGCAAAAGTCCTTTCAAGAAAAGGATACAATGTTCTTCACCCCATCGGCTTTGATGCTTTCGGACTGCCTGCGGAAAATGCAGCCATAAGAGATGGAATGCACCCTAAAGAAAGTACTATAGCTAATATTGATAAAATGAGAAAAGCTCTTAAGCGAATGGGAATTAGTTATAATTTTGGTGATGAAGTAATAACTTCCAATCCTGATTATTACAAGTGGACCCAGTGGTTTTTCCTGCTGTTTTACAGGATGGGTCTGGCGGAAAAAAAAGAAGCAGCGGTCAACTGGTGTAATTCCTGCCAGACTGTTCTGGCAAATGAGCAGGTTATTTCGGGCAGGTGCGAGAGATGCGAAAGCCCGGTTGAGAAACGGGTACTATCCCAGTGGTTTTTTAAAATAACCAATTACGCCCAGAGACTTCTGGATGATATGAAGCTTCTAGAAAAAGGTTGGCCGGAAAGGGTTCTCACCATTCAGAGGAATTGGATTGGGAGGAGCGAAGGTGCTGTAGTTGATTTTAAGCTTGATGATAGTGAAGATATTTCTATTCCGGTGTTTACCACCAGACCGGATACATTATTTGGAGTTACTTTTTTTATCCTTGCGCCTGAACACCCGCTTATAGACAAAATTGTAGTAGATGAAGAGTATAAAAAGGAAATTGGAAAGATTAAAAATATAATCTCCGGACAGAGCGACATTGAGCGGGGCTCGGCTGAAATTGAAAAAATAGGTTGTTTTACAGGGAGATATGTTATAAATCCTTTAAATGATCAAAAGGTTCCCATATGGATTGCTAACTACGTCCTTTTGGAATACGGAACCGGCGCCATAATGGCAGTTCCTGCTCATGACCAGAGAGACTTTGAATTTGCATCAAAATATGGCATTCCCATAAAAGAAGTAATCTCCTCTGATGGGAAAAATCACCAAAAGCTGAGTGCCGCGTATGACGGTGAAGGGATAATGATAAATTCTGGAAAGTTCAGCGGCACCAGTTCAGAAAAAGGTAAAAAGGATGTTACTTCCTACCTTAAAGAAAATAATATGGGGAAATTTTATGTGAATTATAAATTAAGAGATTG
>JAUWQC010000164.1 GCA_030611285.1 bacterium
GGCCTCTTTAAAATTTCCTTCCACCGCTCCGGCATAAATTACTCCCTGTTTACTGCCATCCTCAAAATGTGTTTCATTCACTTTTATCCCAGATTCAGTAATATAAGAATCGCTAATTTTAGAAGCTTTGGCTAATCTACCAAGGACATCTTGATGTTGAGCCATACACCAGGCAGCACCTGCCTTAGTATATTTTGCAACATCCCGTTCGAAATGTGCTTCTCTTTTTTCTAATTTCAATTTTTTACCTATTTCAACATCAGAAGCAACATGGGAGATATCGGTAGTTGACCTTAAGAAAATGGGACCGCCAATCTTTTCTGAAATTTCAAAGGCAAGTTTCACATAATCCAAACATTCTTGCTGAGAAGCAAGGTCAAGCATGGGGACCACCATCGATTTAGCATAATAGCGGGAATCCTCTTCGGGCATACCGGCACTTACTCCAGGATCATCAGCTACAAATACAACTAACCCCCCGGTGCAGCCACTATAAGCGATAGAAGCCAATGAATCGGCAGCTACATTCACTCCGGACATCTTCATGGTGACCAGGGCTCTTTTACCGGCCCAGGCCGCACCCGCAGCAATTTCAAACGCAACCTTCTCGTTAACACTCCATTCTATATGAATTCCTAATTCTTTTTTCTGGGACAATAGAGTTAATATTACTTCTGTAGAAGGAGTCCCCGGATATCCGGTAACAACTTCCACTCCTGACTCGATTGCTCCTTCGGCAATTGCTTCATTTCCAGTTAATAGCTTAATCAATTTATACCTCCTAATTAAAAAAACTAATTATTTTGTAGAACCTTAGATAAATCATAAATGTATATTAAAGTGATTTTAAATGATTATAATCTAAAAAGTCTAAACTTACTATAAATTTATTCACAATAAACCATGAAAGTATTTTATAATATTATGAAAGCTATATGTAGAACGATGTAGATAACTTCAGGCTTTTTGGGGAATGATTGTATTATTGCATTTTTGTATAATTCAAAATATTTTTCCTTCTTCTATTTAAAATAGCTTATTATAAATCTTACTAATATTTCTATTGATTTAATATATTGTTCTTCGCTAACCCATTCATTAGGTTTATAAGAATTATTAGCTTTGGGACCAAAAGATATAGCGGGAATATTAGCACATCCTATCGGGTATCTAATAACACTTCCTATATGCTGATCAAAATATGATAAATTATAATTACCTGTTTCTTTTATAGATTCCTTTAATTTTAATAATATTTCATTATTTAAACTATTATAGGTTGGATTTGCTCTAAAACCAATTATTTCGAATTTTGGTGGATACTTTTTTAAAAATTGATCAGCTTATAATTAACTCTGTTTCTTACTTAATCTCTTATAAGGGTTAAAGTCATACAAGTTGGACCTCCTCCGCCTTTAGAAAATTCTGAAAGATCTACTTCAATGACTTCAATCCCCCTTTTTCTCAACTCCTCACTCATATGCAGATTAAACGCTGGAACTATAACTCTGTTAGGAGAAACAACTAAAATATTTGGGCCACATAATTGTAGTTCATCATCAGATAGCTCGATAATATCTACTTTTTTATCTTCTTGAAGCCATTTAACCGTATTGTAGTCTACTCCTCCGGTCCATAAAACAGCAACCTTAGGATTAGCCATGCCAAAACACATATCTAAATGGAACATGCCTGAAGATGCCCCAACTTGTTTTGTCCTTTTAGTTAAAAAGCCTGGAAGGTATGCATAATGAACATCATCGACACCTAAACCTCTCAAAATTTGCTTTACCTGATTTCGACCTTCTATATTTCCCCTCATTCCTGTTGTAAGTATTACACTATGGTCATCAATCCAGACCATATTGCTGGTTTCAAAAACTCCTCTTCCATGAATGGTATGTAAAATTGGACATCCAAGCTCCATTAATCTTTTAGCATGAAATACTTCCAATCCCTTTTTGTAGGCCGAGGCAGATCTAGAAATTATTGCCCCTCCTCTTACCATAATAGTTTCCCTGGTATAAGGGGCTGAACGAAGAGGAATTCCAAAAGTTCCAATTAGTGGAGATTTTGGCTCTAAATATACAACATCAATACCTTCTGATTTTAATATAGCTACTAAATTGTCATGTTGTTTCTGTAATTTAGCCAAATCTGTGGGACCTTCTGGTAAATTGAAAAGCTGATAGTCTTCAGCAATTAATGGATCTTCTTGTTCTTCTCCTGGTCGATAAACCATAATTTTTCTAATTTTCCCAAAAGCAGATTTAATCCCCCATTCTTCACCCCAATTTGTCTTTAATTCATCTAAGAAATCAGTCTCGTAATAGGTTTATAGGGCATTCCTTTTTTATATGATGGGATTTGACTTAATTTGTTCATTTTTTATTCTCCTATTAATTTATTATTTCCTTAAATTATATTATTATTGCCTTTATTTTTTCAGCAATTCACTCTATAAATAATCAATCTTTTTAAACATTTCCCTCATTTTTTAGGAACAGAAACACCAGTTATTTCCTTAAAGAGATTATCATCAATATTTCCTCCGGTAACTACAGTAACAATCTTTTTATTTTTAAATCGTTTCTTATTTTCTATCAGTACAGCAAGTCCTACAACTCCTGACGATTCAACAACCTGATTATCTTTTTCCCATAATAATCTCACAGCTTCTCTTATGGTCTCTTCTTTTACCAAAATAACTTCTCTTACATATTTTTGTATTATGGGAAATGTAATTGACCCTTTTTCAACATTTCCCGAAAGACCTCCACAAATTGTTTCTTTAACTTTCATCTCAATAAGTTTTCCTGCCTTCAAAGACTCATACCAAACTGGAGAAGCTACTGGTTGTACCCCAATTACTTCAGTTAATGGATTTATATTTTTTATTAAAGTAGCAATACCAGAGAGTAAACCTCCTCCTCCAATAGGAACCAATATTATTTCAACCTCTGAAAAATCTTCCAAAATTTCTAATCCAATGGTTCCCTGACCGGCAATAACGAGTGAATCATTATAAGGAGAGATATAAGCCTTCCCTTCTTCGGAAGCCAACTCTAATGCTTTTTGTTCAGCATCAGGAAAGTCTGGTCCGTATAATACTAAT
>JAUWQC010000180.1 GCA_030611285.1 bacterium
TGAAAATTCAGTATAGTCTCTCCTATCTGAGAAGGTATTAAATTAAACGGAGATGTATACATTCTGCCAGTAATAAACCTTAATATATTTTTAAGATTCCTTTTATTGGCAAACTCCAGAAAATAAAGTCCCCTATTCCGCAGTATTCTTCTGACTTCGGTAAAATACTTTTCAGGATCATCAAGATGATGCACCATCCTGACAGTAAGTATTACATCTGCACAATTAGATTTTACCGGAAGAGAAGCTGCGTCGGCAGCAATAAAATGTATGGATGAAAGCTTTTCCGGGTCATCTTTTAAAAAGCTTTCTATTTTGTTTTTAGCATTCCTTAAATTCTTAATCGAATAGTCAATCAGCACTATAGTTCCAAAATCTTTATACTCATCAAATAGTCTGCCATAACCGCAGCCGATATCAAAAAATAACTTATTATCCCTATCAACTCCGGCAAGCAGCCTTCTTAAAGCCAGCCTTTCAGCTCTATCTTCGTATAGCCTTTTATTATCTTCCCAGAACTGGCTGTAATCATAACTTTCGTAATCTGATTTTCTAAATCCCATTCTTCGATATCCTTCTATCTTTCCAGACATAACCTGAATAATTATACTATAATTAATACGAAATAATTATAGCCATAATAGAAAGCCTCTAATATATTAGAGGCTTTCTAAGCTTTAAATCACTTAAGCTAATTCTAACTTAAGCTCTTACTGTCTTAAAATCCTATGCGGTCTTTGATTTGGCCTTATCTTTTTTTAAACTACCACCTTCGTCTGTTTCTATGACATCTTTTTCCAGAATTTTTATCTGGTCAAATTCCAGGCTTGCTGCTACCACATCGGCAGTGATATTGGTAATATTGTATTTCTTTCCTTCTTTGTTTTCCCAGCTCCTTAAGTTAAGGTGACCGCTCAGCAGCACCCGGTCTCCTTTTTTCAATGCAGCACAATTTTCAGCAAGATTGTTCCAGGTGGTGACATTAAAAAAATCCACCGTCTCGGACTCTCTTCCATTTTTATCAGTCCACTTCTTATTTACAGCAATTCCCATCTCGGTAATAGCTACCCCTTCGTTGGTATATTTTATTTCAGGATCGCGGGTTAGATTTCCAAGTAAGTACATGTTGTTTACATAATTCATAAATCCTCCTTTATAAACTTATCTTTATAAACTATTGGTAAAAAAATTTCTTCAAGAATTTTAATAACTGAACTTATACCTATTACAGTAGTTAAATTGCCCATCCCATGGATATACGACTTTAGCTTTAGAGGTTGACTTGACGCTGCAGTATTTTGAAATAAATTTATCTACCAGAATAAAATCAAGTTTCCTTTCCACAGTAACCAGCACCTCATCATAGTCATACCTGCATTCAACAAGAATACAGTTATTTCTACGAACCACCTCTTCAGCAATTTTATTGCAATTCAGATTCTCAAAAAATAACAAATTTTGCGCAACAGCCAGTGAAGCAGCATCTGAAGCATTCTTTGTTTCCTCTCTTGCTATAAAAATCTGGCAGAGATCAAAAATAAGCAAGAATAAAACCGTAAATATTACTACCACAGCTAACGTTAAAATAGAAATACTCCCTTTATTTTTCGCTTTTAAATTCTCTAGTGACATTCCATCCTCATATTGCTTTTGGCTTTTATTAAAATATCCCTGCCCATAAATATTTCCAGCAAGCGGGCAATACCTGTACATTTATAAGAAAGAGACACTTCAACCATATCTCCAACTCTTCTGGAAGAACTATTGCCCGGAGTAATTTGTATATTAAGCATATCCTGGTCAAGACTTGAGCAGACTTTCCTTATGCATCCGTAAGCTTCCTGGCTGGAATTTGTGGTGGCAACTACTCTTGCTCCTTCACGGGCTGCCTGTCCCAATATATTTTTCTGGTAAACCAGTAAACCAAAATGGGAAACAGTTAAAATTATTAAAACCAGGAAAGGAATAATAAGAGTGAATTCCAGTGAGGCCTGACCTTTTGATCTACCAATTAATATTCTTAAAGTTTTTTTATCTTTATTTATTCCTGACATAATTTTTAAAATAAAACTGTTTCCCATTTTTTCTATTTGCAGCGAGTGGCTCGCATTTCAAGTATTTTTTAAACCATAGAAGCTATCTTATCGAATACCTTTGCAATAATATCTACTATATAAGGCTTTCCAACTGCAATTAAAATTGTGCTTATTACCACTGCAACTATTGTAACCAATGCATACTCAAGAGTAGATTGACCTTTCTGGCACCAGAATTTTACTCTACCACCTTTCTTTTTTATTTTTATTTTAATCACCTCCTCCAGTAAAAATTAGAATTAAATATAAGACTGCCCACCTCCTTTCTAAAATTATATACGCATTAGTGCTTTTGCTTATTTAACTATATTGCTAATTTAACATATTTAATCAAATGTGTAAATACATAAATTTATTTTTTAATGAGTTTATTTAAAAATTCCGTGTTTTAAGATATTTTATCAATTAATGGGGGTAGTTGATGGTGGAGGTAGAAGAGTAGTAGTCACATTATTCATGAACTATCTGTTTAAGTTTATATAGTTTTACGTACACCTGGAAAACACCCCGGATAATATTTATCGGGTGTGTTTAAGGCTAAAAAATTAGAACTGCAGGATATTTCCTCCTATTGAAAACATAAGCGGTCCTCCCACCAGTATTATAAAAGATGGCAGAATGAGAAAAACCAGCGGGAACAGTGTTAGTATGGTTATCCTCCTGGTTTTTCTTTCGATATCCTGATACGCCTCAAACTTCATATGTTTTGATTTCTGTTTTAATATTTCATTTATTGAAGAACCATACTTTTCTGCCTGAATTAAAAGAAAAATAAAATTTTTAAAATCCTCTGAACTGCTTTTATCCATTAAATT
>JAUWQC010000123.1 GCA_030611285.1 bacterium
AATGATTCTCCTTATGTGATGGAGCAAAATCTTCTTCATACTGCCGGATCCTCTCTTCTTACCTCAAGTGGAGGTCCTGTCTGTGATGGAAGAAAAATCTTATCTGAAGGAAGCAGATTTGAAGTCTTTGACAGAATAATATGTAGAGTACTAGGAAAGCTAATTTCGGATGGTCAGATGTCCTATAATGGTGGAACGGAGTCAATGAAGGCTTTAATGTATTCAAATCAAGCTAAGATTTTTAATTTAGAAGAATTATTTAAAAATATTAAATAACTTTGTTATTTTTTATTTCTACTAAAATAATTTAAAAAACATTTTTAGATAATAATTTGTTTTATCTCATTCGGAAAAAGTGAGAATTATTTTATCTCTTTTTACTGAAGAGGTCAGGTCAAAGAGATATTAATAGTACAAGAAATTAAGACTTATTAAAAGAGCAATTCATGTATTGCCAACTAAAAATTAATTAAAAGGAGAAAAATTAAAATGAAAAGATTATTAATTATTTTTTCGGTAGTGATTTTGACTCTGGTAGTAATTTCAAGTTTGGCATTAGCTATGGAGAAGAAAGGTGATGTAATAATTCTAAAAGCTGCCTGTGATCATCAGGAAGATTACTCAACTGTTCAAGGTTTATATCTTATGGGTAAACTTACGGAAAAGTGGACCAATGGAAGAATTAAAATTGATGTTTATCCTGGTGCAGTCTTAGGATCAGAAAAAGAAACTATTGAGCAGACCCAGATGGGAGTAATAGATATTAACCGGGTTTCAGTTTCTCCTGTAATATCAGTTTATCCAAAAATGGCTGTTTTTGCCCTACCTTATATTTTTGCTAGTCGTGAACATATGTGGGAAGTATTAGAAGGAGAGATTGGGCAGACGATGTTAAGTGAAATAGAACCCACAGGATTTATAGGGCTTGCTTATATGGATTCCGGTGCAAGAAGTTTCTATACAGTTAAGAAACCTATAAATTCTCCAGCAGATTTAAAGGGGATGAAAATCAGGACCCAGAAGAGTCCGGTAATGATGGATATGGTCGAAGCCATGGGTGGGAAACCTGTACCTATGGCCTTTGAAGAAGTTTATAGTGCGCTACAAACAGGAGTAATCGATGGAGCAGAGAATAATCCCCCGAGTTATTATGAAACCAGTCATTACGAAGTGGCAAAGTTCTATTCACTTGATGGACATGCTATGGTCCCAGAGATAACTCTAATGAGCACCAAAACTTGGAATGCACTCTCTGATACTGATAAACAGATAATTAAAATGGCTGCTATTGCTGCCCAGGAACTTCAAAGAAAGCTCTGGTTGAAGGACGAAGTAACTTCTATGAATAAAGTTATAGAAGCAGGTTGTAAGATAAGCACACCAGAAAAAGGCCCATTTATGGAAGCAGTTAAACCTGTTTACGAAAAATATGCCAGTGAATACTTAGAATTAATTGAAAAAATTCAAAGTTTAGCAAAATAAAAAATTTTAGTTAGCATGTGAATAGGAATAAAATCTTTACCTGACCTCTTCCTTTAACAAATTTAAGGAGAATATTAAAATGGATGCAATACCTAGAAAACTTAGCCATTTTTTAAAATTTACCTTAAGAATTTTTCTTGTTTCAACTGTACTTATTACCTTTCTTCAGGTTATTATGAGGTATGTTTTTAATTCCCCTCTTAGCTGGGCAGAAGAAACTGTGGGAGTTATTATGATTTATTTTGGGCTTATTGGAGGCTCTCTCGGTATCTGTTATTATCTTCATATTTCTCTTGAATTTTTTTTGAAAAAATTTTTAAGAAAACAAGAGAAATTAATAAAGTATATAGAGATTTTTCTTTATATTGGATTTGGCTTTATAGAAACAGTATGTGGGATACAGCTTATGAAACTTACTAAATTTCAAGTTATTCCGGCTACCGGTCTTCCTGTTCCTTATACCTATCTCGCTTTACCCATTGCGGGAATGGTAATGATAATTTTTGCGGGAGAACTTTTAATTAGATTAAGGAGAGAAGATAATTATGAATTTGGCGATAATTATACTATTCGGTAGTTTTTTAGTTCTCCTGTTTTTTGGAATTCCCATCTCCTTTACACTATCTATATCTTCAATTTTCACCATGATTTATTTAAAGATTCCCCTTATGGTAATCGGTCAAAAAATGTCTGATGTTTTAGATAATTTTTCTCTTATGGCCATTCCCTTTTTTATTCTTGCAGGTCAAATTATGTCAGATTCAGGTATTGCCAGAAGATTAGTAGATTTTTCCAATCTTTTAGTTGGTAGAATGCGAGGTGGCCTTGCTTTTGTAAATATTGTAGCCAGTATGTTTTTTGGAGGTATGTCTGGTTCCTCAGTTGCTGATACTGCTTCTATCGGGTCAATCCTTATTCCAGCTATGGTAAAAAAGGGTTATGATCGAGATTATTCAATTGCAGTTACTGTTACTTCGTCTACTCAAGGATTGATCATTCCTCCCAGCCATAATGCAATAATCTATGCTTATGCAGCAGGAGGACTTTCTATTGCGAGGATTTTTTTAGCAGGAGCTATCCCAGGAGTTATGATTGGATTATTTTTAATGATTCCTTCTTATATTATTGCTGTTAAAAGAGGTTATCCGGTTGGAAAAGAGATTAAATTAAAGCATGTCTTAAAAACAACGGAAGAAGCTTTTCTTGGGCTTTTTACTATAGTAATTATTATAGGCGGGATATTGAGTGGTATATTCACTGCCACTGAAGCGTCAGCTATTGCTGTAGTATACGCTTTTTTTGTGGCTTTTTTTGTATATAGAGAGATACCTCTTTCAAAGTTTTGGGAAATACTTTGGGATTCAGGCAAAACAATTATTGCTGTAATGTTTCTAATTGCTTCTGCGTCCACTTTTGCCTGGTTAATGGCCTATCTAAGAATTCCGAATGCTATCGCTCAAGCAGTTCTGGGTATATCGAGCAATAAATATATAATCTTATTAATAATAAATATAGTACTTTTAGGATTGGGAATGATTATGGATATGGCTCCACTTATCCTTATTACTACTCCAATTTTTTTACCTATTGTTACTAATTTAGGGGTAAGTCCTATCCATTTTGGGATAATAATGTTGATGAATTTGGGAGTTGGTCTTTGTACTCCTCCAGTTGGTAATACTTTATTTGTAGGATGTATTGTGGGGAAGATGAAGATTGAACAGGTAGTAAGAGCTCTCTGGCCATTTTATATAGTTATGGTTTTAGTTGTATTATTGGTTACTTATGTACCCTTTTTTGCTATGTGGTTACCTGGTATTTTATTTAAATAATTTTACAAAAACATTGCTCAATATTATAATTTATAGTGTGTAATAATAAAAAATTAGATGCGTCACGGAGGTTTTAATGAACAAAACAAATGTTATACAGTATTTTGGTAAATATTTTAGGGATAGGTATATTGTTTACTCTTCTTCGATAAAATCAGAAAAAGACAATTATTTTTTTATGGTCAAGGATGACAAAGAGAAATTTTTGATAATTGTTGCAGTCTCTGATCTTGTTAAAAAATTTGAAGGTAGCGTTTTAGAAGAAATAGAAGTAGACGAGAATAAGTTGATTATAAAGAAATGTTATTTAAACTCTCACAATCTCTCTCTATTAAGAGAAATATTTGCTCACCTCAATCCTTCTTTTTGTGGTCTTCGGGCTTCTTTTGGTACTGGAGACCGTTTAGGGATAGCTACTCCTGCTCATCTTCAGGCTTTCCAGGATAAAGATATTTTTCCTGTTTTAGCCCAGCAATCAGTTAGAGAGA
>JAUWQC010000008.1 GCA_030611285.1 bacterium
CTGATACCTCTGGATGTGCGCCGATTCTGTAGCAAATTGTAGGTTTGTTAAAACTCTGGGCTTCAGCAACCGGTAAGTCAAACCCTTCCCAATGGGAACATGTTGCATAAATATTACACGACTTGTATATTAGTGGCATAAGTTCCTCAGGTGCATTGCTGATGGCCAATATTCCCTGGTTCTTAAGCAGTTCTTCATCATTTTTTGAGCCATATCCAACAGCCAGAAGTTTAATGTTTTTGTATTTTTTAGATAAAGTTTGATAAATATTTGCCAGCTCAGCCAGTCCTTTGTAAGGTTGATTGGTAAGATTTAATCTTCCAACATATAGTATTATGACGTCTTCAGGGCCAGCCCCGATTTTTTTTCTAAAGTTATCAATATCCTCTGTGGATAAAACTCTTTGCTGGTAGTGGTCACAGCCGTTATAAATATAAGTGGCTTTTCCTCTTATTTTTTTTGGCAGACGGTTTAATAAATATTTAGATACTGCTACTATCTTGTTTGCTTTTCTAAAGTAAGAAAGATTCTGGCTTATTTCCATATATTTAAATCTAATCCTTCTTTTTGGAGGCAGTCCACCTACAGATATTATTCCGTGGTCCACAACTAAAACTGGCATGTTTAACTTGGGTATTAAGCTGTAGAATGGAAATGATTGTATTATAAATAAGTCTACATTTCTACTGTTAAGATAAGGAACCAGTTTTCTTATTCTTCTTTCATAAATTATGGGATTATCTGCGGGTTTAAAGTAGTGAAGCTTTTCTATTCCGTATGATTTTCTATTAGTAAAGGTTTCATCAAAATAATTGCAGTACACTTTACAATTATAGCCTGATTCTGCCAGGCCATCTGCAAGTCTGTCTACTACTAAATCAACTCCATGGCCTTTAATCATTCTATCAGTTATGAAAGCCAGATTTATTTTTTTCATATTTTTAAAGTTTTTAGTTTTTTACATTTTATAATAGATTTTGTTTAAAATAAATTGTTTGTTATAATTTATCCTAATTTATTCAAAAAACTTGAGCTTAATCGGTTTTAGGAGATTAATTTTATGAGAGATATTCTTACATATCCTCAGATTTCAATTTCAATTGTAAATTTAAATGGGAAAGATTATCTTGGGCAGTGCCTTGACAGTATAAAAAACTTAAATTATCCCGAAGATAAATTGGAGATAATTGTCATTGATAACGGTTCAAGTGATGATTCTGTAAATTTCATTAAATCAAATTATCCACTGGTAAAATTAATCAGTAATGATAAAAATATGGGTTTTGCCTTTGCAAATAATCAGGCAGCAAAAGCAGCAAATGGTGATTATATGGCCTTTTTAAACAATGATACAAGAGTTGATAAGAACTGGCTTATAGAACTTTTAAGACCTATATATAAGAATAAAGAAGTTGTAGCTTCTGGCTCAAAAGTCCTTTCTATTGACGGAAAAAATATCGATTTTGTTGGAGGAATGATAAATTTTGAAGGAAAGGGCTTCCAGATAGATTATGGAATTCCTGTAGAAAAAGATAATTATAGCCAGTATAGATACCTTCCTTTTGTAAATGGCGGGGCTATGCTTGTAGACAGGAAGATATTTTTAGATACTGGAGGGTTTGATGAAGACTTTTTTGCCTATTATGAAGATGTAGATTTTGGCTGGAGACTATGGGTGCTGGGATATAAAATTGTTTTTGCACCTGAATCTGTTGTCTATCACCACCACCACGGAACTTCTAAAATCTTCAGTGAGGATAAGCTAAGATTTTTAAAAGAAAGAAATTCTCTGTATTCTATTTTTAAAAATTATGATGATGAAAATTTACCAAAAATACTTTCTGCTTCTCTGGCTAATATTTTTAACAGGATTTTTGTTGATTTTAAGTTTGATTATAAGAGTTATTATGACTTGAGTACTGATAGCTCCAGGGATGCTGAAACTGGTGACCAGAAAATTTCAAAAGAGCCTCTTAGCTCTCTTATGGCAGCCAGAAATTTTTTTGATGATCTGCCAAAACTTATAGAAAAAAGAGAGAGGATTCAAAGCAGGAGGAAAAGAGACGATAAAGCGTTATTCACCTATTTTAAAGGACAGTTTCTTGCAGTTTCACCGGATAGGCAATACCAGAAAAATCAGATAGATATGTTAAAATCGCTTGGAATCTATAAAGTATTTGAAAAAGAAATAAAAAGGACACTGCTTATAATTTCAAGTGAGGTTGTATCTAAAGAGATGGCAGGTCCTGCAATCAGGGTGTGGAACTTTGCAAAAGTTTTAGCTGAACATATGAATGTAATACTGGCTGCTCCGAATAAGGTTAGTCTGCAGGAACAGGAATTTAAAATAATCCAGTTTAGAAATGATGCAGAATTAAAGGAAATTATAAAGGATGTTGATATTATATTAACCGGTGGAATGACATTTTCTAAATATGGCAGTATAAAAAAATCAGGTAAATATTTAATTATTGATATTTATGATCCTTATAATCTCGCAACCCTGGCTGAATATGAGGATGAACCCATTAAGAAAAGGTTGGAAATCCATAAATCAATTTATTATATTTTTAATGAGCAATTGCACTATGGAGATTTTTTCATCTGTGCTTCTGAAAGGCAGAGGGATTTCTGGCTGGGAATGCTGGCAGCGCTAAACAGAGTAAATCCTTATTCTTATAATGAGGATCCAACTTTAAAGAAAATGATAGATGTGGTGCCATTTGGGCTTCCTACTAATAAACCCATTCATACCAGGGAGGTATTAAAAGGCCAGATTGATGGAATTGGAAAGGATGATTTTGTAATTATATGGGGTGGTGGGATTTATAACTGGTTTGATCCTTTGACCCTTATAAAATCTATGGCTAGAATTGCTGAAATAAGGGATGATATTAAACTGTTCTTTATGGGTGTGAAACATCCCAATCCACAGGTAAGAGAGCTAAGACTGGTAAATGATACTATTGATCTGGCAAAAAAATTAAATATTTTTGGTAAAAATGTCTTTTTTAATTATGGATGGGTTGAATATAATGAGAGGCAGAATTATCTTTTAGAATCAGATGTAGGGATAATTACCCATCCTGCACATATTGAGACAAGATTTTCATTCAGAACCAGAATATTGGATTACATATGGGCTGGTCTACCTATAATTTCAACCAGGGGTGACTGTTTAAGTGAGCTTGTAGAGAAAAAAGTTTTGGGTATTACCGCAAGAGATGGTAATGTTGAAGATATTGTGAACGCCATAATTAAGCTTGCAGATGATAAAAAATTTTATGATGAATGTTTAAATAATTTAAGGAATATTTCAAAAGAATTTATATGGGAGAAAGTGTGTGGCCCCATTATAGCTTTTTGTAGAGACCCAATTCCAACTTCTTACAGAAAAAGAGAAGGCTTTGAAAATATCTTTGATGATAAGGGTCAAAATTCATTAAAAAAAAATAACACTCACTCGAATAAAAAAGGATTTTCCTACTTAGTGAAAAGATTTTTACATCACTTATTTAAAAGTGGCCCCAGGCAGACTTCAAGATTTATATCCAACTATTTAAAGGGCAGATAAACAGGAAAGAGAAAAATTCTCAAAATAAGTATGAATTTGGAAAGTCAAAATAAGAAATCAAAAAAAAGGTGGCTTATACTTAGAATCATAAATATTGTAGTTGTGGTGGGCCTTGGGGTATTTCTTGTTTACTATTTGTTAAATCAGATTGATATAGAAGATATTAAAAGTGCTTTTATTAATATTTATACACCTTCTCTTATAATTGGTTTAATTCTTATTTTCTCAATTGATTTTTTTAGAGCCTATAGGGCAAAAATTTTAATCGGATCTGGCAAAATCAGAATGGTTGATATGTTTTTGGTTTCCCTTATACGAAATGGCTTTAACATGGTTCTGCCTGCAAGAACAGGAGAGCTCTCCTACATTTATGTTCTAAGGAGAAAATTTAAATTTCCTGTAGAGATTGGTATTTCAACGCTGATGATTGCACTTGTTTTTGATCTGGTCATTGTTTTTTCAATGATTGTCATTTCTATAATTATTGTGGGTATAAATAAATATGCTGTTTCTTCTACCAGTGTTATTTTAATTGCTGCAGCACTTCTTATTTCCTCTTTATTGGTTTTGTTTTACCTGTCAAAATTTATAGGGTTTTTTATTAAAATATTTGATAGAACTTTATTAAAACATAGAATAAGTAAAAGTAAAGTTATTCAAAATATATATAAAAAATTAGTTGAGACCAATAAAAATATTGAATTAATTAAAAAAAGGGGAATATACTGGAAAGTATATTTAATCTCAGTACCTTCTCGAATTTTAAAATATACAGCTTATTATTTTTTGATTCATGCAGTACTTAAGCCTATGGGCTTTGGTTTTAATGATCTTTCATACTGGGTTATTATACTGGCTACAGCAGCGGCAGAAATATCTGCTGTTCTGCCTACCCATTCTCTTGCAGGCCTGGGCACCTATCAAGGGGCATTTGCTCTTGCATTTATAATGTTAGGTTTTGGTAAAGAGATATCTATTATAGTTGGGTTTAGTTACCATATTATAAATTTGATTTTTACTATAGCATGGTGCCTTATAGCAATGGTTATATTAAGCTTACCTGTCTATAGAATAAAGGAACAAGAATATCAGGAAAGTGGAAAGTAAGATTTTATGAAAATATTAATCACCGGAAGCAAGGGGCAGTTGGGCATTGAACTGATTGGTATCGCTCCCCAGGAGCATAAGATTTTCGGGTATGATCTTGATATGGATATTACTGACAGGTATGCTATTGAAAGCAGGTTTTCGAAAGTTAAGCCTGACCTGGTTATTCATTGTGCTGCCTTTACCGATGTTGATAAATGCGAAGACTGCAGGAAAAAAGCTTTTTTGGTAAATAGCACAGGTACGGAAAATTTAGCAAAAGTTGCAAGAAAATATGACTGCGAATTTGTTTATATAAGCACAGACTATGTTTTTAATGGAAATAAAGATACGCCTTATGTTGAGGAAGATATACCAGATCCTGTAAGCATATATGGAAAGTCAAAGCTTGCTGGAGAGGAGGCAGTAACTAATATCCTTGAAAAGTTTTATATTTTAAGAACAACCGGGATTTACAGCAGGTATGGCAAGAATTTTGTAGAAACAATAATAAGAGCTTCAGAAAATTGTAGGGAGATTGAAGTAGTAGATGACCAGGTATGTACGCCAACCTATAGCCTGGATGTTGCTGAATGCATATATAAACTTATAGAAACTGGAATGTACGGCATCTATCATGCCACCAATGATGGACAATGTTCATGGTACCAGTTTACAAAAGAAATCTTTAAAATCCTGGGTAAAAGGGTGACTGTAATTCCTGTTAAAAGTGGTAGATTGGGAGGAAGAGCTTCGAGGCCTTCTTATTCAGTGCTTGCTAACTTAAAACTTAAAAAAAATAAAATATATTTCATGAGACACTGGAAAAAAGCCCTGAAAGATTTTTTGGAAAGTTGCAGGGTAAATAGCTAAACAATGAATAAAAAAATAGCAAACATTACAAGAATTGTAGTAAGTCTTTCCCTTCTTTCATTTTTAATTTACAGGAATAAAGATAACTTTGAAAGCATTATAGATAAATTAAAGGATATTAATGTAACTTTTTTGGTTATAGCTGTGCTTCTCTATACTTTAGCTTTAGCCTGTATACCACTAAGGTGGGGAATACTGCTTAAAGCTCATAATTATTATATTTCAGGTAGTTTCCTGCTGCAGTCTGCATTTATTGGCTTTTTTTATAATAATCTGCTTCCAACGAGTATAGGAGGAGATTTTTATCGTGTGTATGATCTTTATAAAAATAAGAATGTACCCATAAATGAAAACATTTCTGCCGTTGTTATGGAAAGAGTCATTGGCAACATAACCGGTATAACTTATTTTATATTTTCTTT
This sequence comes from bacterium, assembly GCA_030611285.1. Taxonomy (GTDB): domain Bacteria; phylum Actinomycetota; class Humimicrobiia; order Humimicrobiales; family Humimicrobiaceae; genus Hydromicrobium. The sequence continues at coordinate 5,956 of JAUWQC010000008.1, forward strand.
TGCTTTTGGTATATTTGGATATTTAACCAGGGGGACTAAAATAGGGCTGGCAATTTCGCTTTTTGTTATTTTATTTTTTTTTACCCTGCTTTTCAGGCCAAGGCTGTTTAAAATACATGTCCTGCTTGCAAGATATAGAATCTTTTCTAAAATAAGGCCTAAGCTAAAGTCTTTTCACCAAATTCTTGTAAGTTACAAATATAAGGTCAAGCATCTGTCTATAAGTTTTTTTTATAGCCTGCTATTGCAGTTAATCTTTATGATCAGCTATTATTTTGTTTCACTGTCCCTGGGACTTGACCTTAAATTTTATATGTTCATTTTTGCAGTGCCTTTTGCTTCTTTAGCTGCAAGTATTCCTATTTCTATTGGTGGTATTGGAATAAGAGAGAATGCAATGGTTTTTGCAGTAATGAGTTTTGGTGTGGTGGAAAGTCAGGCAACTTTATTTTCTTTTATTATTTTATTTATTATTTTATTTAATGGACTGCTTGGAGGGATTGTATATTTATTTAAAAATGTTTTTTACAGATCCAGAGGTATAATTTAATTGTTTGGAAGTTATAACCATGAAGAAAAATAGAGGAAAAATTCTTTCTACTATAATATTATTTATTATTATTGTTTTACCTGTAATTACCGCTAATTCCTGCAATTCTTCTATAGAATCAGAAAAACAATTTAAGGAAGAGGAATCACAATATCCCACATCAAATAATTACCAGGGCCTTAGGACAGAAACAAAGAATATAAATTTAGAGGAATTGGTTGATAACTACCCCAGGATAGTTTGTTTTGGAGATTCTGTTACCTTTGGATGGAATGTAGATTATAAGGATTCTTATCCTAATATATTGGAAAAACTATTACAGAAGGATTACTCGAATGTAAAAGTTATTAACAGTGGTATTGGCGGAGACACAGTAATAGATGCCTTTAATCGATTAGAAAGTGATGTTATTAGTTTTAAACCTCATTTAATTATAATTAATCTTGGACTAAATGATGGCTGGATCCAGGAGGTGGTTGAAGATGGAAACGGTGGTGAAGTTGAAGAGCCTTCAGATAATGAAAATAAAGAGATAGGTTTAAATACCAATGTTGATCTTGAAACTTTTAAGAAATATTATTGCGACATCATAGAGATAATAGAGTTAGCAGATATTAAAATCATTTTAATGGGAATAAACCCGGTTCCAGGTGATCCTTCTCTTGTAAATGATAATATCGCAGGAGGGCAGATAGAAATTTATAAAATGTATAATGAGCAAGTTAGAGAAATAGGTTTAGATAGTAATCTGGTCTATTTAGATTTATGGAGTATCTTTAACCAGGATTATAAAGTTCATGATTATTTGCAGAATGATGGCATTCATCCTAATGAGAATGGGTTAAAACTAATAGCAAAAAGTATATATGATGCTTTAAAAATATGTGATTTTTAATAAATAGTTAAAGTTAAGTTTAGAAGAAAATATAATTTATTTTGTTTTAATTATAAAAACTTTTATGGTGATTATATTAATTTTGAATTAAAATCTATAATATTTAGAATATAAGGTAACACAAAAGACGAGAATGCTATGAGGGTTAAATCATTTTTTAGAAGTATTGGTAAAGTAATAGTAACCAAAGAAATTTTTGAGAATAAAATCTTATTAAGACTTCTTTATAAATATTTTCTTATAGGTATGCTTATTAGATTAATTTTTCTGCCATTTTTTTTCCAAAGAGATTTGTTATCAACTTATCAAAGAGCAGCACAGACTGTTTTTGGAGGTAATTTAGGTTCTGACTTTCAGCAGTTTATAATGAATTCTATTCATTCAATTTATTTATTTATAATAAAATCTATTTTACCAATAGTTGGTGAATATTCTGAAATACTACTTCAAACTGATACCTGGTCTTCCTGGGTTAATTTTATTAGTAGTGAAAATGTCTTCATAGTTATATCTCTATTTAAGGTACTATACCTTATATTTGATATTTTATGCATGTTCCTTGTTATGCGGCTTTTATTTGACGATGAACCGGAAAAGAGGCTAAAAGTTTTCAAACTTTGGGTTTTAAATCCTTTTGTGATATTCATACTTTATATATTCGCAAGACATGATATTATAGGGATTTTTTTAACTCTTGTTGCTCTACTTCTGGCAAAGTATAAAAGGAAGTACTGGGCAATTTTTGTTCTGGCTCTTGCTGTAGCGGCCAGGTTTTTCCCTATCATGATTCTTCCTATTTTAATTTTTTACTTAGCAGATAAGAAGAAAGATTATATTATTTTATTTCCAGTGGGTATCTCAGGTCTTATTGCAGTTGAGATATTCTCATACTTTTATTTTGGAAGAAGTGTAATATTTTCGCTTATTAATACACAACACTTTGATTACATACTTTCTTCTAAATTAGAACTGGTAATTCATGATAGAATATTTATATTTATTGCAGTATATATAATAATTATTCTAAGCTATTTGCATATCAGGAAAAAAACATTTGATATATTTTTAAATTATTGTGCCATTATTTACTTGATGTATGTGAGTATATGCTATTTTCATCCTCAATATCTTTTGTGGGTTGTGCCTTTCTTGATTTTAATTTTTGTTAGAAAAAAAGTACTTTACAGGTATCACTGGGTTCAGTTTGCTTTACTTATGGTTATATTAATATATTGGGGAGATCTTGTAACAAAATTTGTTCTAGCCCCAATAGACCCAAAATACTTTATTTATTTAACAGGTCCTATACCAATTATAAATAGATTTTATAGTCCTTCCAAGTTTGTAAATATATTTAGAAGTGTTTTTACAGGAGTTTCTTTATGGATGATATATTTAATATACAAGGAGAATAAAAATATTTTATCAGGAAACTCAATAGTTGATATTAATAACAATTTAATTGAAAAATAATATGTATAGATATATGAAAATTTTTAAACTAATTCTGATATTTTTGTTATTATTTTCAATTGTAATAATTGGTACTGGGTGTAACGGAATATTTTTTATTCCAGGGGCTAGTTATGGATATTACATATGGGAGGATAGTGAAGATAATATTCATATTGCCTGGAGCATAGATAGAAAAGAATCAGTTTTTAGTGGGTGGATTGCTACAGATGGTAAAATTAATGAATATAATTTATTGGGGTGGGAGGAAAATGATAGTATAAAATTATCTGAAGACTCCTGCAGGATTGAATTTAATGCCTCTCTTAATGAGAATGATTACTCAGATGAAATTATTCTTGTTATAGATAATTATAGCTATTTAGAGTTCGATCTGAGAATAAATGACGGATATGATCTTTCCAGAATTAATATTGGAGAGTTTATAAATAATCCTAATAATAATATTTTTAGGATAGAAAAAGATTATTTTAGCCAGTTAGATAAAAAACCGTGGTACAGGGAGCATCCATTATCTGGGCTTTTTTACAAGCTTTCAGCCAACATCATTTATAGCCTGGCATATATATTCTTATTAGGAGTAATAATTATTGAAATACTTAGAATAACTGTAATAAGAAGAAGTAGCAGATACTGGTGGTATATTGTTATTTCATATTGTGTTTTGATTTTGATAGATTCAGGAGTATATTTGTTTTTAACAAAATTAAGTTTTATTTGAACAAATTCACAAAGATAACATTAACAACATTATCTCTTGCTTGAATTAGCTTTATTGTTGTTGATTATAATTTTTTATTTCTGTTACATCAAAAAAGTTATAAGGCTGCCAGTAAGGTGAATAATAACACTTATCTTCTAATAGTTCATAATTCTCATCAAAATAATAGTTAAAAATTAATCTAAAAGTATTAACAGGAGTTATAGAATCATATAAAAGACTGCTACCATTTTCTGGCAGATAATATGCATTTAAAATAAATGTACTTTCCCGGAGCATTTCTGCAGTTGGGTCAAGCCATCCAATATTGGCAGGATCTGTTCTATCGCTATGAGGGTCACCAAGTGTTGATCGTGCCCCATGGTCTGCTTGAAGTATTATAATTGGGGGGACTTCTGATTTTGATAAAATTTCTTCAATAAGAATTTCAAGCTTGCTATTGACAAAAATTAACTGATTCAAGTATTTTTCCCTGTCCCAATATGCATCTAATTTATATTCAACTTCAGAAATAAGTTCACCATTAGCATCAAAGAAAAATGGGGGATGAGGAGACATTATGTGTGCGAAAATATATTTTGGTCCATCTATTTGGTGTACTTTAGCAAGATTTGAAAAAGAATATAACACTTTTTGTACACCAGAATCAACAATAATATATTTCTCAAATGGTTTTAACATAGTTGTTTGAATCAGTGATATATTAAATTCATTAAACCTATTAACTCGAATGCTTATATCTGCATTTCTGTTTCTATCTGTTGGACCCCAACCTGAACTATTAAGGTGAACAAACTTATACCCTTTTGAGTGTAAGAATTTCCAAACCTTGTTAGTTGTAATCATCTGGTAGGGCACTGTCCTATCATCTGACTTGAGTCCTACGTCTTCACTTAGATAATTAATATATTCCATATTAAGTGATGATGCTAAGGACAAGTAGCTCCAGGGATAATTGCACCGGCTTTTAGAAGCTACATAAAAACCTTTTTCAGTTAAGAAATTGATAAATTCATGATTATCGTAATCATAAAATTCTTTCAGAGAACTTTCCCCAGCGTAACCATCAAGAATTATATAATAAATATCCGGTAACTCAGTCAGGCTTTCGGATATAACAGCTTCTCCATCTTGTAATACTATACTGCTGTCTTCTTGTATATCTCTTGTTTTAAACTTATAGAATCCAATATTTACAAGAGAAAATAAAACCAGGACAATAGCTATCACATTTAAAATATTACTGAAGTTATGTAAATCTTTTTTTGTTTTAATAATAAAGTAAGCACCTAAAATAAATAATATAAGCCAGACAGCAAGCAGGTATCTATGCCCGCCAATTATGAAATTACCTATTTTAAAGCCCTTTATCGGATCATAAATGCGGCCATAAGAGAAAAATAAGACTAAAAATATAGATACAACAATTCCTGCTTTTCTGCTATCCTTTTTAAGGATTAACCATAACAGTACCATTGCAATAATCGTAAAACCTATCATAATAGCTATTAGCATTAAGATTTCAGAAAATGAAACTATTGAAAGTTGCCCAATATTATGAGAGTAAAGAAATAAAATAGGAAATATAGCAAATAGAATTGGATGAATAATAAATGTCTTTTTCATAAATATTTTAACTCTTTCTATTCTTCATTAGATACATGGTCCTTTTAGAATCCTTAATATTCTCAACACTGTTTATGATAAAATATCTTTTAAATTCAATCTCAAAGTCTTGCCGTGTATAATCAGGAAAGATATCTTCTCTTGTTGATAGAAGTCTCTGGACCTGAGAATCGTCCTTGGGAACAAATTCAATAATAAGCGATTTGCAGACTTGACTGAAGAAGTATGCAATTTTACCTATTGGTAGATTATTTGAAATAGCTAAATGATGTATTAGAGCAAATGCAAAGGCTGTGTCTGCTGGACCACGCTGTATCAGCGAAATTCTTTCGGTATTTTCCCAGCCTATACCAGGGCTTGGATTGGTTAAATCGAGCAGTAATGGAAGAATATACTCTTCATTATTTTTAACACTTTGAAGATAATTTTTCTGGACAGCAGCTGGATCAATATCAAAAGAAATAGTTAGCATTTTTTTATCACTTGCAATTCGGCTGAACAGACCATCATTTGCTCCAATATCCCAGACAATTCCTGGATTTGTCTTATCTAAAAAATCAGCTACAATCTTCTTTTTATGATCAATTGCTGCTGGAGAATAGTTAGTATCCTCATAATAATCAGCCCATTCTGTACCTTTAGCTTTCCAGTCCATTTTGCGGGTAGCAGATTCTAAATTATCTATAAGACCCATGAAAGACAGGCGGCTTATTTTATGTCCACCTATTTTTACTGCTTTGTCAGCATAGTGTTTTTGACTTTTAGCGTGAAGATGAATATGGGAAAGAAGTGAAACCTTAAAATTAGTACTGGATGGAAGAAGCGAGCTTGCCAGATCTAATGGTATCCCATCTATATAAATTCTAAATAATTGATTTAATCTTATATCTCTATAGCTCATTAATGCCAGAGGTGCAATAAAGTGTTGGCAGGACTGTCTGTAGGCAACCCATGGTTGTCCTTCATGATATTTTTCAAAAGAAAGTGTATCAATAAAAGTTGGTTTTCCTTTAACGAATTGTATATTATAGGCACTACAGTCTTTTAAAGTCATTTCAAAGTCCAGAGCTATTTTCTGGATCTTAAAAGTGGTCAGTGCTGCATCTTTTAATTGAGCGAAGCACCATTCATATGGGTGTGATATAAATGGTACAGGCTCGGGTTTTATTATCTTATATGCTTTATCAGGTTCTGGACCCGAGATGTCGGTCTCTATATGAGGAATGAGTAAACCTGCATCTACAAGAGTCTTGTAAAGACCAGAATTCATAAGATAGTCGTAATTTTCTTTATATGTCTTATTTATCTGACGGTAAATCTGGTCATCTATATAAAAAAGAAATCCGCTTGGGTCTCTGAAAGAGCTTGGTTCAATTTTGTTAGCGTTTATCTTTTGCATTTATTTTCTTTCTACTGAATAGTTTCTTAAAGAAACTATAAATCCTGCGCCAGAATATCTTAATTCCAAATGCTCCTCCTAATGCAATAGCTATGATTATCTGAATCATATAACTACCAGTTCCGGCATCAAGGTATGCATAAAGCATGTTAGGAGTTATAAAATAAAATAGGGCTATAAAACCAAGAGCAGTTAAAAAGGTTTTAAAATATTTCATAGAAACTCCATTTCTTGAATAAATAAATTATAACAAATAAGTGCATGAAAGCCCTTTTACTTAATTTGTTTTATGTATTTTCACTGTATTGTCACTTTAATAATATAATAGTATAAATAATAAAAGACTACTCTAAATAATTAATTTAACAGAGTAGATTTTATTAGGCATATATTATAGCAAAAATATTTTTATATTAAACTAGTTTTTTGCTTAATAAAATTCGTTTTTATATAATAGGTTAAATATTTTTTGAGGTAAATGAATTAAATGAGGAAGTTTATTCTAAAAAATAAAATAAGAATATTAGCAACTTTTTCCTTTATAATTCCTTTTATTATTTATCTACTAACCCACTATTGTTCTATCCTTTTATTTCTATTTCAATATCATCAGAGTTAATATATACGTCATGTGTAGTAATCCTAAACTTCACTTGAGATTTCCCAGGCCTGGTTCCTCTCAATTTTAAAATTAAATTAATTTCATCTTCTGCCTCTATCACATATGAATCGCCTACCCACATATACATGCCTCTACTTATGCCAGGATCCTGATTAATATATCCCTCAGGTTCAACCTCTACAAGCTCAATATTATCAGGGAGTTCAAGCTCAAGTGAAGAAATCCCTACTCTTTCTTTATTTTTATTTCTGATAACATATTCAACTGTAAATTTTTCACCAAATTTTTTACTATATCCATCAATTACATATTCAATTTTAATATTTACCTTTGGGCTTACTACTTTATATAGTTCCAAAAATTCTTTATATCTAGGCCAATAATACTGCTTACCTATACGCTCCGTGTTGAATTGTAATTTAAGAAAACTTCTATTTCCAACAAAATATACAGGAACATCCTTCTCAAGACTTTCAACCATATCCTCAACTGAATATTTAGGATTGTTATGATAAATAAACTCTATTTCCTTATCCCCATACTCATATTCGTTCACAAACATACCAACATTGCTTGAGAGTGCAAGTACATATAAAATCGAATCTTCTTCCATGTTATCAATAGCCTTGTCCCAGAATTTATAAACATCTCCAGGTTCAGAACGGTCAACTCTATTATAATTAGCATATATTAGTGAAAAAGGTTGGAGGGCAAAAAATAAAAATATAATTGATAACGAAAAATATTTTAAAATGTTATCTATTTTTAATATTTTCTTATTAGATAATAACTTTTCAAATACAAATTTAATTGAACTAATTATAAGTAAAAATCCAAATGAAATGTAAATAGACATAATTAGCATTATATTTAGTACATAATTAGGGACTGCCCAGCCTATGTATTGAGTTATTATAGCAAGGTTAAAGATTATTAATAAAAGTGAGGAAATAGCAAATTTTTTATTTTTCTTAATTAAATAGACAAATCCTATGATTGATAAAATTATTAATATAATGCCATAATTCTTATAAATAATCTCTAAATAGTCCTTAAAAACTTCAAAAGCTGTTGAAATAGGCCTATCTCCAAAACTGCCACCATGAATTTTTCCCGATGTTGTTCTTCCAGTAACATAGTAAATGAATGTCTTAAAACTAGTTACACTTCCATATCCCTGAAGTGATC
>JAUWQC010000225.1 GCA_030611285.1 bacterium
ATAAAATAGGAATAAACAGGCAATGTGATTTGTTGGGCTTATCAAAAAGCACATATTACTGGAAGCCTACAGGCGAAAGTGAGCACAATATTATGTTAATGAATATAATAGATAAAATTTATACAAAGTGTCCCTTTTATGGATATCCAAGGATTACGCATAAATTAAGAAGAGAGGGACATGATGTAAATCACAAGAGAATACACAGGCTCATGGCTCTAATGGGCATACAGGGAATATGTCCCAGAAAGAATACAAGCTACAATAATTGCAAACATAAAAAATATCCATACCTGCTAAAAGGGATAAATATATCGTATCCAAATCAAGTATGGGGAACAGATATTACCTATATTAGGATGAGAAAAGGATTTATGTATTTAGTTGCGATAATGGATTGGTACTCAAGATATATTGTAAGCTGGGTACTGTCTAATACATTATCAGTAGAATTTTGTTTAGAGTCACTGGATATGGCATTTAAAGTTGGAAAGCCGGAGATTAATAATACGGACCAGGGAAGTCAATTTACAGCAGAAGAGTATGTAGAGAAAGTCGAGTCAGCTAATATAAAAGTAAGTATGGATGGAAGGGGCAGAGTATTTGATAATATATTTACCGAAAGATTGTGGAGGTCATTAAAATACGAAGAGGTATATTTAAAAGATTATGACAGCTGTATAGATGCAAAAGCATCTATAGACGATTATTTTACTTTTTACAATAATGAAAGGCTACATTCCAGTTTAGGATATTCTCCACCAGCAGAGATATATTTTGGAAATGTTCATACTGTTTCTAATATAAAAGTGTAGCTATACCTCAGTCGATATTTTGTCTTGACAATGGGGGTAACCTTAAACATATATGAAATTACTTCAAAAATAGATTGGTTGATTATTAATAGGTATTTAGAAATTGAATATAGCTACAGGCTTCCTATGCTTTTATATGGTCCAAAGGGATGGGAAATAGAAAAGGATACTTATACAGATGAACTCCTTGCTGGATTTGATAAATTAATTGAAAGTGGAATAAATAATTTCAATATGCTCTACTTGAAAGATAGAGCAAGAGATATGATAATGCTGCTTCTGGATAAAATTCAAGCAAGGGGAGGCAGTAAATACATACCTATTCTTGAAGCATGGAGGAAGATAGATTATAAAAAAGTTAGAGTTCGTATTAATTCTGTTATTGGAGCTATTTCCAAATAATTAAACGGGGGGAAATTATAATCTTAAAACATTTCCTTTTTTCTAAATTTATAATTAGCGTATAATAGTAAAAGAGGAAGATTGTTGCTAAGATCTGTAACTGGAATTAAAAACAAGTAAGAAATAGATAATATGAAAATATCAAAGAGAAAAAATAAATTGTACAATACCGAATGCTTTGGACAACCCGAAATAAGAGTATATCATAAAAAGGGCTCAGGCAAGAAATCACCCAGGTATCTTCTAAAATGTGGTTGTTGTAATGAAAAGTTAGAAATATACTACGACAATATGGGACTTGAAATTAATGGTGTAAATGGTTCTATAGAAGATTGGCGCGAGATTCTGCTTCCACTGTTATGCATTGATAACCCTAATCGTACATAACAAAAATAATGTTTAAACAATGTATCCCTGTTGCCTATAAAAAAGTACTCGAAAGGAATCTGGATTTTATGAATATAATCTTATATAATCTTATATAATTTAATATTGTCATAATATAAAATTATGTTGGATGAAAAATTCAGCAAAAGATTAGAAAACTTACCAGTCAGTATATGGCAAAAGCTTATAAAAATAGATAGGCTAAAAGGGCAGTGGATTTCAGGAGCTAAACTTAGTCCTCAAGTTTTGGGTAGACTTAAAAAATCAGTTTTAGTTACTTCAACAGGTGCGTCTACCCGTATTGAAGGCTCCAAAATGTCAGATGAAGATATTGAAAGGATGATTAGAGGTATTTATATTCAGAACTTTAGAAATAGAGACAAGCAGGAAGTGAAAGGATATTATGAACTGCTTTTAAATGTTTTTTCATCCTGGAAAACAATAAAGTTTTCTGAAAGCACGATAAAGCATTTTCATAAAGAGTTGTTAAAGTATGTAGATAAAGATAAGGAACATAGAGGAGAATATAAAAAAACAGAAAATAAAGTTCATATGGTAAATGAACTTGGTGAGTCTGTAGGTATCTTGTTTGATACAACAAAA
>JAUWQC010000235.1 GCA_030611285.1 bacterium
AGGCCAGGCTGGAAGGAAATAGGGTAGTAGTTGTCGTTTCAGCAATGGGTGATACTACTGACAGATTGATTGAACTTGCGGGTAAAATTGCTTCCAGTCCCTCCCGCCGGGAGATGGATATGCTCATGTCAACAGGAGAGCAGGTATCAAGCGCGCTGTTGGCTATGGCAATTCAGGAAAAAGGATACGGCTGTATATCTCTTTCAGGCCAGCAGGCAGGAATTTTAACTGATGATGTTTATTCAAATGCCAAAATTTTAAATATCAAGGTAGATAGAATAAACAGGGAATTAAAAAAAGATAGGGTAGTTGTTGTAGCAGGCTTTCAAGGTGTTAATACAGATGGCGATATTACAACGCTGGGCAGGGGAGGCTCTGACATAACTGCAGTTGCTCTGGCTTCGGCACTAAAAGCGAGATATTGCGAGGTATATACGGATGTTGGTGGGGTTTATTCGACTGATCCCAACTTGGTAGATGAAGCTATTAAACTGGAGGCGCTTTCATATGATGAGATGCTGGAACTTGCATCTTCCGGAGCCAAAGTGGTTCACTTAAGAGCTGTAGAATTTGCCAGGAAACATAATGTAATATTACATATCAGGTCAAGTTTTAATGATATTGAAGGGACATGGGTTATGGATGATTATAAGAAAGATGAGAGAATGGAAAGACCACTGATTACCGGAGTAACTTATGATGTAGGTGAGGCAAAAGTATCCATTTTTGGCCTGGTAGATAAGCCAGGTGTTGCTGCCAAACTTTTTGGCAAATTGGCAGATGAGAATATAAATGTTGATCTTATTGTGCAGAATGTCAGTGAGAAGAAATTTGCTGCTATTTCGTTTACAGTAAGAAATGAGGATTTGTCTCTGGTAAGGGAAGTTCTAAATAAACTCAGAGATATACGCGTAGAAGTGGATACCGATATTGCTAAAGTATCCATTGTCGGTGCTGGAATGCAAACATATTCTGGCATAGCGGCAAAAATGTTTAAAATTCTGGCAGACAAGGATATAAATATTGAAATGATCTCAACCTCTCCTATAAGAATTTCCTGTGTGGTCAAGAAGAGCAGGATAAAAGAAGCTGTAAAAGCACTGCACAGCGGTTTTGGTCTGGTAAAATAGTATAAAAGGAATTAGTAAGTCGTACTATTATTTTTGTTTTTTCTTTAATATATTAATTGCTTTTAACCTTTCGATTAATTCTTTTTCAAATCCTCTATCAGCAGGTCTGTAATATTTTCTTGTCAGCAGTTTCTCAGGAAGGTGAGTCTGAGCCACCACTGCGTCATTATAGTCATGAGCATATTTATATCCTTTACCGTACCCTATATCCTTCATAAGTCTGGTAGGAGCATTTCTTATATGATAGGGAACCGGAAGTGATCCAAATTCTTCTACATCTGATTTAACTTTTTTATAAGTTGTATACAAAGAATTGCTTTTTGGAGCCAGAGCCAAGTAAATTACTGCTTCAATTATAGCCAGGTATCCTTCCGGAGGACCAATAAATTCGAAACTTTGTTTGGCTGAAATTGCAACCTGTAATGCATTGGGATCTGCAAGTCCTATATCTTCAGAAGCAAACCTGACTATTCTTCTTATGATATATAAGGGGTCTTCACCGCTTTCAAGCATTCTCACTGTCCAGTATACCGCAGCATCAGGGTCGCTATCCCTCAGGCTCTTATGGAGAGCCGAAATCAGGTTAAAATGTTCCTCACCGTTTTTATCATAAAGAAGCGCTTTTTTCTGTATTATATTCTCAATTAAGGCAGTATCAATTTCTATGACTTTTTGCCTGTCTTCTCCGGAGTAAGTGCCTGCTGCAAGCTCCAGTATGTTATAGGCAATTCTTGCATCCCCGTCTGAAAATCCTGCAATAAAATCAATAGTATCCTTGCTAATCTTTATATTATATTTTCCCAGCCCACGCTCACTGTCACTTAAAGTCCTCTTAATAAGGGTTTTTATATCTTCCGGGGAGAGCTTATACAGCACAAAAGTTTTAGTTCTAGAGAGAAGTGCAGAAATTACTTCAAAAGATGGATTTTCCGTAGTAGCTCCCATTAAAATTATAGTGCCTTTTTCAACAAAAGGCAGAAATGCATCCTG
>JAUWQC010000125.1 GCA_030611285.1 bacterium
ATTTGTTGAGTTAGTTGCATTTTGACTTTCTACATATTTTTTTAATTGGTCAAGTGTTACTTGTCTCATTTATCTTTGTTCTTAACAAATCAATAATCTTTTCATCAGTTGAGAATTTTTCTTCTATATTTTATACATTGCACAAAGTGATATTGCAAAGCATAAACTCAAGTGACTGCCTTTGTATAATTTATATATTATATTTACTTATTTATATAAATGACTATATAAGCCTTTCGGCAGAATGTCAAGTGAAGCCTTTCATCCCCCAGCTATCGCAAGGGGACTTCCTAGCTTTTAAGTTAAAAAAATGGTTTACCGTCTTAATTTTATTTGATTTTTAATATAATATATCTACAGATGGGAGAGAGAATCAGAAAAAAACAATTTAGAAAGAACATCACCTACAATTATTTTATTTACATTGTAGTCATTATAGCTTTACTGCAACTGCTGACTCTAAGAGCCTGCTATCAGGAGAAGATATTTAAGCTGCCCGAAAAATTATTTTCTTCCAAAATAGATTTTCCCATTTCTGAACTAACCCTTGATATAACTTACGGAGAGTCGGAATCCAGATTTATGGAAGATAGTGATGCTTCTATGACTGAAGAAGATTCTGCAATAGAATCGGATGAAAATCAACCCAATGATATAGAAAGTAATAATTTATCCGATATCCAGAAAAAAATCGTTCTTAAAGCACTGGAACTTCTGGATGAAGATATAGAATACGGATACGAAGTTTTCCCCGATACTGGTTACCCCGGCAGTAATGTATGGATTTCTACCGATGTAATCTCTGTGACCCTGAGAGATTGTGGTTATGACCTTATGGATCTGATATATGAAGATATGAACGAACATAAAGAAGATTATCCCATGGATATAAAAGGTGGAAGGACAGCAATAAAATATATTGATTTCAGAGATGTTTTTTTTCAGGAACAATTCTTCAAGCGCAATGCATTGACAACACTGCCTCATGAATACGATAAGGAGAATGAAGATAATAGTTTTCTGTGGCAGCCGGGAGATATAGTTTATTTCCAATTTGATGAAAATAACCCTTATGCAGATTTAGGAGGATTTATTTCCCCTCATAAAAACAATGAGGGAGTTCCGCTGGTAATAATGATCTCCAAGGAATTAGAAAAGGTCAGTGAGGTTGATAAGCTACTGGAGTATAAAATAGTGGGACACTACCGCTACCCACCTCCGGAAGTTGATTAAATTACGGCAGATTTATCTTTATTTATATAATATTTAAAATATATTTTTCTTGCTATATAAACAAAAGGAGTATCAAGAGCTGCTACTATCAATTTCAATATATAAGTTGTAAGCAAAATCTGAAACCACACATTCATTTCATAAAGACCCAATAAGGCAACAGTGCAAAATATTATACTGTCAATCAACTGGCTGACCATAGTAGATAGATTGTTTCTTATCCATAACTGATGTGGTTTACCAAATATCCTTTTCCAGAATGCAAATGCCCATACATCATGTAACTGGCTTACCAGATATGCAGACAGACTTCCTAATGCTATTCGGGGCATAATTGCAAATATTGTTTCCAGAGAGCTATTTCTCTTAAACTGGGCAAAATCCGAGATATATGGAACAAGCTGCAAACATATCCACATAACGGCTGTCGCTCCAATCATGAAAAAAAATCCCATAAAGACTGCTTTCTTTGCTTCAGCTTTACCGTAAACCTCACTCAGTATATCTGTAGCCAAAAAAGTGGTGCCATAGATAATATTGCCCAGAGTCGCTACCAGAGTAAATAACTCAACTGTTTTTAACACCTGTATATTTGCCAGTATAACCGCAATTCCTATCCAGGCATAAAGACCCAACTTTCCGAAAAGTCTGTAGGCCAGAAGCATAACACCAAAGTTAACAATTATCAGCACTACCCATAATAATTCATTTTTAAATAACATATTTAACCTAAATGCTATATTTATTAATCATTAATGAATTTTATAATCCCATTTCTTTACAACCGGTAGTTTAATTTTCTTCTGAACTGGCAGTAAATTTTTTATGGGGGTTTTAGCCACTCACCAACAGGAATTAATTCAAATATAGTCCCATATCTTATATCAATCGTTTTTAATCAGTTCTTCCTGACAGTCCATCTAAAATTTTTTATATTCTACAACAAAAAATATCCATTTGCACTTAAAAATAACTACATCAAATGCTATTAAAGTAAATTTTTGGAATAATAGCATATATTAGGTTATAATAATTTGGAAACATTATAATTATATTTAATTTATATATTTTCAAGAGGAAGGGTTTAAAATGGCCGAAGATAAAAAAATTGATAAAAAAGATATTAGTTTCATCATAGGAGGAGCAATACTAGGAGCAATTGCCGGTTATATTGTAAAGAGGGTGGGTATTAAAAATATAATGAATATGTTAAAGCAGAAAGAAATCATTCCTCCATCCATCTCAAACTTAATAAATGAATTCACCTCCAGGAGAAAATCAGAAGAGTAACTTCCTTATCTGGTTAAAACTTACCCGGGCAAGGACTTAAATTAATATAAAAATTATTTTATATAGTTTTTTAATTATTTTCCTCGAGGCATCTTTTTCATTACCATAAAGTAATAAACAATTGCTACTATACCATTCAACTGGGTAACAAAAAAAGTTACAATTAAAATTACAAGCCACATAGTTTTGGCATTTTCTCCGCCAGTTCCAGCCGGAAACTCATCTGGTTTTCTCCTGGCACAATCCACTAAAGCAATTATCCATATTACAAAGAAAAAAAGACCAATTAATCCACCAATAACTGCTATACATATCCATATACCTGCAAATCCAGCAGCAGCCATTCCTCCAATAATATCTTCCCCTTCTACTTCGGTAGCACAGCTAACACCCGCTAGCGCTACTGCTGCAAATGATAATAGCAAAGCCAGCGACAATAATCTTTTCATTATTCCTCCCTGAATTACTGAATAATATTGGTAAAAATTTTTCTTATTCTAACATTAATAAAAATCGTCTTCAATTTTTTAAAATTATTTAATACTTTATCTGGAACTTATTTATTTCTCTATTTCTGATAATGCTTCCCAATCAAAACCAATAAAAATTATAAAAGTATTTTTCTGTGTCCCAATTAACATGAACATCTGCTGTTCATCCTCCCTGGAAGCAATTAACACAGTAGGTTGTCCTGTATTCTCAACCTGCTCCTCATCTGGTGATTTTTGTATATCCCATCTTTTCTCATCAAACGAATCATAATAATCCAGTACTTCTATCTTATTATCTGCAGTTGAATAAACTGTAGCGCTTACCTCCTGCTCCTTTATTTCCTGTGGTAATTCATCTAAAACTGAAAGTTGTTCTTCAGGTAAAGCTGCGCCATATTGATCAATCAATTCCAGAATCCTCTCTATATCGCCATCTACCTGCGCCAGGGCTGTAGAATCAGGATATACAAGCTCACTCGCTACAAGGCCTTGATCAATATTCTTTCCAGTTTTAACTTCAATTCCGGTAAATCTTCCTAAAAGTGAAAATAGGGGACACACGCAGCTTGTGCTAATAACAGTTATTGCCAGGTATAAAAAAACCACTGTCAAAAATAACTTTGCTTTTAAATGACTTTTATTTATCCACATAAAACATCTTCCTTTCCATTAAATTTTAA
>JAUWQC010000228.1 GCA_030611285.1 bacterium
TGAAGAAGGAAGAAGTATCCAAAAGGTTAATATTTCTTCTTTTATTTCAAATTTACCTTTTGGAAAAGATACGGTAAAGTTCAGTACCGCTGATGCCAGCGGTAGCACATCACAAGCTGCAAATATAATAGAAACACTGGAATGCGGAGCAAAATTATTACTTCTGGATGAAGATACCTCAGCAACTAACTTTCTTATAAGAGATGAGATAATGCAGAAAATAGTTTCAAAGGATAAAGAACCGATTACCTCTTTTATTGACCAGGTAAAAAATATTTATAAAAAGTTTGAAACATCATCAGTACTGGTAATGGGAGGCTCAGGTGATTATTTCGAAGTTGCGGATACAATTATTTTAATGGATTCTTATCTTCCCCATTTGGTTACAGATAAAGCCAAAGAAATTATTAAAAATAGGAAAGACTTAAGGGAAATAGAATCATATGAAGATTTTGGAGATATTACTGAAAGAATTCCTTTACCATCAAGCATTGATCCATTCAGAGGAAGGAAGAAAAATGTAAAAACAAGAGGTCTAGATAACATAATATTTGGAACTCAAAACATTGATTTATCTTCTATTGAACAGATAGTTGACTCCAGTCAGGTAAATTCAATAGCTGACATTATTTTATGTGCGCTTCAAAAAACTTACATTGATGGCAAAAACACACTTACTACCATTTTGGATATGGTATTTGAGGATATTGATAAATACGGACTGGATATAATCTCTGAATTTAGGGACCAGCATCCTGGAAGTTATGCCCTACCCAGGAAATTTGAAGTAGCTGCAGCAATAAACAGGCTGAGAAGCTTAAAGATCATACAAGTACCTTAGATTTATAGATAGATAAATGGCTTAAATAAATATAAGTATACCTTTACTCAATTTCCTCTATTATATAATTGCTGTTTCCCAGTCCAATCTTCTCAAGCACATCTATCTGGCCGTAGGGGTCTTTCCCCCAGATCTTTTCAAAGAGGTGTTTTCCTTCCCGGAGTTCTCTTCCTTCCGGGAGTGAATTAGGAAGTAGATTTTCAGCTTTTATGGCATCCAGAGAAGCCTTCTCTATTGCCACCAGATCACCGGAAGCCATTATTCCGATATCGGGAACCAGCGATGCTGTTGACATACCCCAGCAATCACAGAGCATAGTTATATTAAGCAGGACATTTATATAATACACACTATCCTTATTAAAGGTTTTTAATACCTCCTCTGTGGCTATTGCCAATCCTTTCTGAAAATCTATAAAACTCTTACCTGTAAAAGTAAGGGCATTATTGGGACACACTTCCACGCAATGCTGGCAGTATGTGCAGTCATGAAAAAATAACTCATATTTTCCCTCATCATTAAATTTATTTGCTTTATACCTGCATTCATTAATACAGGTTCCACAGTGATCACAGAGCTCTTCATTCCACTCGATACCACCTTCCAGAGCATGAATGTCTCCGCGGGTCCTCTGAGTAACACAACCCATAGCAATATTCTTGCATGCGCCGCCATAACTGCAATCACCATGTCCTTTTACATGTGAGAAATCAATCAATACATCAGCATCATGAATCTGCCCTGCTACCTGTATTTCTTTAAGTGACCTAAAATTCACCTTTTTCGAATAATAATATTTGTCATTTGCACCTGCCACCGGGGTAAGCTTGGAGCCAATAATCTCCTCAACGTAACCTCTATTTCCAGCTCCGCGGACTCCGAAGTCGTTATTATTTTTGTGATATAAGTCTGTAATAAAAACGTCTCCTCCCGCATCTTTTAAAGCCTTTACCAGTATTCTTACAAATAAAGGGTGAATTGTGGTATAGCCTATATTACTACCAAGATGCATTTTTAAAGCTACTGATTTTCCCTCCACCATTTTTTTCAGCGGCAGTAAGTCCAGCATTCTTTTAAATTTTGCAGGAAGGGTTGAATTTGGCTCCGGCTTTTTAAATTTAACACTTGCAAATCTGACAATAGACTTTTTCATTTTTTTCCTTACCTTCCTTTAAAATATTTGTAATTTCTATTTTAATAGAACTAATTTTACTACAATTATTTTTCCAACCTCGTTTTTTAAATTCTAAAAATGGCACGCCTGAGGGATTCGTGCTTTCGTCTCACTCCGTTCGCTCACGTAAACGAAGACTCCCTCGTCTTCGACTCAGTCCGTCTTTTCG
>JAUWQC010000151.1 GCA_030611285.1 bacterium
TTCACTACCGGGATGAAAAAAGAAAAGTTGATTCTGATAGTCTATATAAAATTATTTCCAGAGAAGAATTATTTGAGCTTACTGGTGCTACAATTTCACCTATATTTGACTTATTTCATTTATATTCTTTAAAAATGCAGAATGCTCCGGAATTTGTAAATGGAGATAGATTTCTAACCATGCCCGATATATTTAACTATTTTTTAACCGGCAGAGCCTATAATGAATATACCAGAATAACAACCAGCATAATGTATAACCAAAAAGAAGGTAGATGGGAAGATAGAATATTTGATAGGTTGGATCTTCTTAAGAATATATTTCCTGAGATAATTATGCCCGGGGAAGAAATTGATAATATTTCAAGTAAGGTATGCAGTGAATTAGAAATAAAAACTATGCCAGTAATAGCCCCTGCTGCACATGACACACCCTCAGCAGTTGCTGGTATACCTGTAGTAAGCAAAAATAAGAATTGGGCATTTATAAGCATGGGAACCTGGTGCATAATTGGCAAGGAGACAGAAAGTCCTATAATAAACGATCAAGCTTTAAATGCTGGTTTTTCAAACGAAGGTGGAGTAGAAGGACTAAATTTATTTATTAAAAATATAACCGGATTCTGGATAATACAACAGTGTAGAGAAAAATGGATCAAAGATAGTAGCAGTGATATATCCTGGGATGAAATAGTTAAGCTGTCTTCTGCTGCTAGACCCTTTAAATCGTTTATTGATGTAGATGACCCAATATTTTCAAAACCTCAAGTAGATATGCCTGAAACAGTAAGTAAATATTGCAAGGAGAAAGGTCAGGATATTCCAGAAAGTATAGGTGAGATATCAAGATGTATTTATGAGAGTCTTGCAATGAAGTTTAGGCATGATCTTAATAAACTGGAAAAGCTAACGAGTAAAAAAATAGAACTTCTCCATCTTGTGAGTGGAGGAACTCAAAATAAACTTCTATGCAAGTGGACTGCTGATGCTACAGGAATTCAAGTTGTAGCTGGTCCAACTGAAACCACATCAGTCGGGAACTTGCTTATGCAGCTTAAAGCATCAGGTGAGATAAAGACTTTGGATGAGGGAAGGAAGATATCACTGAATTCTTCTGAAGTAACTAATTATAAGCCTGAAGATAAGGACAGATGGGATGAGGCTTACGGCAGATATTTAAAAATATTATAAAAACTTAATTATAAAATTTTATAGTCAATTTGCTTTATAGAGTAAAGATATGGACAGAAAAATTATTCTGCTTACCAATGATGATGGAATAGATTCGGAAGGACTTTATACTCTTTATAAGAGCTTAAAGGAAGACGGGAGGTTTGACATAAGGATTGTAGCTCCGGATAAGGAGAGGAGTGCCGTGGGACACGCTATTACTGTGTTCCGTCCAATTTCGGTAAGGAAAGAATACAGGGAAGGTAATTTCTTTGGATATGCTGCAGACGGGACTCCTGCTGACTGTGTAAAAATAGCCATCAGGGCAATTTTAGATAGAGCTCCTGATTTGCTTATATCCGGTATTAACAGAGGGGCAAATTTGGGAGAAAATATTATCTACTCGGGCACAGTTTCAGCTGCGACGGAAGGAACAGCTTACGGTGTGGCTTCAATAGCTGTTTCAATAGACAATCTGGTCGATCCTGATTATAGCTATGCAGTCAATTTTACAAAAAGAGTTGCCAGACAAATAATAGAGAATGGAGGACTTCCTAAAGGGACACTGCTGAATATTAATATTCCTGATGTTTGTGAAAAAGAGATAAAAGGTGTGAAAATAACCACTCAAAGCGACGCTAAGTTTAAAGATAACTTCATAAAGAGAATCGACCCCAGAGGAAGAGATTACTACTGGATGGATGGAGAATTTATTGGGAAAACAAAAGATAAGAATTTTGATTATGATGCGGTAAAGAGTAATTATGTGTCCATTACTCCCATTCATTATGATATGACTGATTACAGGACACTGGATTATTTTAAAAAATGGGACATTAAAAAATAATAACCAGGACATTATGGCGGGCTTATTGTAAGTTTAAAGATATAACTGGGATGGAAACTAGTAAGAAACAATTTATATCGGATTTGGAGGCTGGCGCAAAAGTAGACTCCATATTTATGGTAGCAAAGAAACAGGTTAGAAAAAAGAAAAACGGTGATGATTATTGCGCAGTTACTCTTCAGGATAAGGAAGGAAGTATTGAAGGAGTATTATGGACGGAGATTTATCGCAGTGCTGTAAATTTTACTGAGGGAGATTTAGTTTCAGTAGAAGGAGACGTAAAAGAATATAAGGGAATCAAACAACTGGTCGTAAGCTCTATAAAAAAGATTGAAAATAAAGAAGATATAGAATATTCAGATTACATAAAGACTTCCAGAAGAGATATCGATGAAATGTTTGCCGGGATTAAAAAATACGCTGCCAGAGTTAAAAATCCTCATTTAAAGAAACTGATTGATTTGTATTTTGAGGATAAAGAGTTTGTTAAGGATTTTAAAAATGCTACTGCGGCAGTACGTTATCATCACGCCTTTAAGGGTGGATTGCTTGAGCATACACTGGCAGTAACTGAAATCTGCGACGCTATTTCCAGGGTCTATCATAATTTGAATTATGACCTGCTGATTAGTGGAGCAATCCTTCATGATATTGGTAAAATCAGGGAATACAAGACAGCAGCAACTACTGAAGTAACTGATGAAGGGAAACTTCTTGGCCATATCACCATCGGGTATGGATGGGTTTTGGAAAAAATAAAACAGATAAACGATTTTCCGCAAGATTTAAGGGACAGACTTCTTCATATAATACTAAGCCATCATGGTCAAAAGGAATTTGGCTCTCCTAAAAGACCGAAGATATTGGAGGCTTTTATAGTCTATTACGTAGATCATATGGATGCTGATATAGGAGGATATAATATTATATTGGAGGAAAATAAAAGCGGCAGTGACTGGTCAGATTATGTTAAGAATTTTAAAAGATCAGTTTTTTTAAAAAAACTTGAGCTGCCCGGCGATGAAGATAGCAAGGATATCAAAGGAACGGCGGCTGGTAAACTGGATAGAGGTAATACGAAGACTCACGGGGAAGAAAAACAGCAGGAAGAATTGTTTTAGTTCATTTAATCTTTAATTCATATAAAAATATTTTTTTTCTACTTTATTTTTTTATCAGCTAATTCAGGTTTATTATTAAGAAATAATG
>JAUWQC010000208.1 GCA_030611285.1 bacterium
TTTGTGATTACCTATGGCAGAACCGGAAGCATTCTTTTTATGGGTAAAGTTGTTGAACCTTAAAATAGATAATTTTTCTATATCATAGTAGGTAAAGAATTTAAGCTGCCTGTGATGGCAGCTTAAATTAAGGATTTTTTAGAAAAAAATAATCTTTGGACAAATGTAAAATATATTATATAATGTTGGGGTATTACTAAAGTAGTTTTACATTTTAAAATTGAGCAGTAGGGATTTTTTATTGAAGTATGTAAACATAAATAGAATTTAATTCTTCTTTTCCACATCTTTTATTTATTCCACATTTTTAAATAATAGTTTCTATTACTCTTTTAAATATAGAAAAAGCAATTTAAGGAAAGGTATTTTTAAGTGAATAAGAGAATGTATATAGGTAATCTGGACTACAACACAACTGACAAGGATCTGGAAGAGTTATTCTCCCCGGAAGGTACTGTTACTTACTCAAAAGTAATTATGAGAATGGACGGAAAATCAAGAGGTTTTGGATTTGTAGAAATGGAAACTGAAGAGCAGACAAAAGCAGCTATAGAAAAGCTGAATCAGAGTGACTTCAAGGGAAGAACTATTGTTGTGAATGAAGCCAGAAATCAGACAAGAGGAAACTTCAACTCAAAATAGAGAAATTATAATTAAAAAAGAGAATACAGCAAGGGAGATATAAACTACAAGCTCAGACAGCTAAGAAAGAACATGAGATAGGTTTTTTTAAATTTACACTTGTTTTTTTATCTATAATCTCCTATAGTATCTGTTTGGCAGAATAAAAAACTGAATATTTATTACCTTTAAAATAGTCCGGAGAGGCTAAAAAGGAATGAAAAAAATATTTGTTAAAAGTAATAATATAAGCGATATTTTAACCTTCTTATCTATATGGTAAGAAGGTTTTTTTATGTGGTGAGAGGTTATGATGATAGAAAAAGCGCATATATTAAATGAAGATGATATAGACAGGGTGGTCAGGAGAATCTCACATGAGATCCTGGAAAGAAACAAGGGTCCGGAGAATCTCGTTTTTATTGGCCTTCAGAAAAGAGGAGTACCTCTGGCAAATAGAATAGCCAAAAATATTGAGAAGTTTGAAGGGACAGAAATTAAGGCGGGTAAGCTTGATATAACCTTTTACAGGGATGATATCGGGCAGAACATAAAACCTAATGCACGGATAACTGATATTTCCTTTGACATAGAGGATAAAAATGTAATTCTGGTTGATGATGTGCTGTATACCGGAAGAACTATAAGAGCAGCTCTGGATGCAATAATAGATTTTGGAAGACCCAGGTCTATACAACTGGTAGTTTTAATTGACAGGGGGCACAGGGAACTCCCCATAAGAGCAGATTATGTAGGAAAGAATCTCCCCACTTCAATTACTGAGTCTGTCGAGGTTAAGTTAAAAGAGACTGATGGTCTGGATAGGGTTACGGTAGTAGAAAAGTGATAACTATGCTAAGTAAAAAAAGTATACTGGATGCTGGCAGCCTGAGCCTGGAAGATATAAAGCTGATACTTTCAAATGCCGATTCTTTTCTTGAAATATCAAGAAGGGATGTTAAAAAAGTTCCAACACTACGGGGGAAGACTGTAATTAACCTGTTTTTTGAGCCCAGTACCAGAACCAGGACTTCATTTGAGATTGCTGCAAAAAGGCTGAGCGCTGATATAATTAATTTTTCTCCCTTAGATAGCAGCCTTAAAAAAGGTGAATCCATAATTGATACCATAAAAGCCATACTTTCCATGAAAGTTGATCTGATTATTATAAGGCATAGTGACAGCGGAACGGTCAGAATGGTTGACGGATTTGTAAATATTCCGGTAATAAACGCCGGTGATGGCAAACACCAACATCCAACCCAGGCTCTGCTGGATCTGTATACCGTAAAGAAAAGATTTGGAAAATTTGAGGGATTAAAAGTAGCCATCGTGGGAGATTTTCTGGACAGCAGAGTGGCAAGATCCGGTATGAACTTATTTGAAAAGATGGGTATGGATGTCACTTTAGTCTCTCCAACAATGCTCCTTCCTGAAGATTTTTCCGGTATGAAAGTCAGGCACTGCATAGATGATGTTATAGAAGATGCCGATATTATATATATACTCAGGATGCAGTTTGAAAGGCAGGACAGGAAATTTTATCCATCGGTAATGGAATATAACCGGTTCTTGACCCTGGATATGGGAAGGCTTAAGAGAATGAAGCCCGGCTCCATTCTCATGCACCCGGGACCGGTAAACAGGGGAATAGAGATTACTGATGAAGTAATGGATACCAGCGGAAAGCTGGCAGAAAAGATTGTAATTGAAGAGCAGGTAACTTATGGGGTGGCAATTAGAATGGCAATACTTTATTTAATATTAGGTTAAAATTTTTTTATGAATAAAAATGAGAGCAAAAACGTCCTTATAAAGTCAGGTAA
>JAUWQC010000155.1 GCA_030611285.1 bacterium
AGAGATTAAAAAGGTAAAAAATTTTGGAATAGATGTTTCTTTACCAAAACTGGATTTTAAAAAAGCGATGGCTAGAAAAGATCAGATAATTGATATGCAGAGGAAGGCTCTTGTGTATCTTTTCGATAAAAATAATATAGAACTTATAAAAGGTGTAGGAAAAATAGCTGCGAAGGGTAGAGTATTAGTAAAAGCTTCCGGCAGTCAGGATATTGAAATTGAGGCAAAAAATATAATCATTGCTACCGGGTCGTCTGCTTCAAATGTGGAACCATTTGATCTTTCAGAAGATGGGATAATGGATAACGTTAAAATATTATCTCTCAAGGAAATACCACAGTCACTTTTAATTATAGGTGGTGGAATAGTAGGAAGTGAATTTGCAAATATATTTTCTTCATTTGGAGCAAAAGTTATCATAGTGGAGATGCTTCCAGGAATACTCTCAACAGAGGATGAAGAAGTTTCGAAAATAATTTATAAGGTATTCAGGCAAAAAGGAATTGATATATTTACAAGTTCAAAAGTAGAAAATTTAAAGAGAAGTGGTAGAAAATTTATGTGTACTGTCAGCGGCGGCGATAAAATAACTGCAGATAAAATACTTATATCAGCAGGCAGAAAGCCAAATTCTGCCGGTATTGGTATTGAAGAGGTTGGAATAGAAGTAGACAGTAAAGGTTATATAAAAGTAGATTCACACCTCAGAACAAATGTTGAGGGTATATATGCTGTCGGCGATGTAATAGGCGGACTCCAGTTGGCGCATGTAGCATCCGAAGAAGGTAAGGTTGCTGTAGAAAATATTGCAGGAAAAGTTAAAGAAATGAGTTACGATGTTATTCCCTGGGCGGTATTTACAACCCCTGAAATTGGTTCTGTTGGATTAAATGAGGTGCAGGCAAAGGAGAAAAATATAAAAGTATGTACGGGTGTATTTCCATTTAGCTCCAGCGGTAAAGCTTATATTACCGGGGAAACCGAAGGGTTTATAAAAATTGTTACCAACAGTGAAACAGGAGAAATACTTGGTGCCCGGATGATAGGACCAAGAGCATCGGATCTGGTGCATGAAGTGGCTGTAGCTATGAAAGGCGAGCTGCTGGCCGATGATCTTGCTTCAACTGTTCATTCTCACCCCACACTTTCGGAAGCGGTTATGGAAGCTGCAGAAGATTGTTTTGGAATTGCAACCCATAAGTAGGTTACTGGAGATGATAAAACTTATAGTTACTGATGTTGATGATACACAAAATTAAGGCAATAAGTTGGTCTTAAAATCTGTTATAGGATAA
The DNA here is from genome assembly GCA_030611285.1 of bacterium. GTDB lineage: Bacteria > Actinomycetota > Humimicrobiia > Humimicrobiales > Humimicrobiaceae > Hydromicrobium. The sequence continues at coordinate 1,296 of JAUWQC010000155.1, forward strand.
AATCTTCTTTAGTCTGGTTATAGGTTACTCTACTGGAGTGCAGCATAGGCGAAAAAATAATACTGCTGAGCGATGAGGGTTACCACCCTTTATTTTAAATGACATTATTTTAAAATACTTTGACATAACATTAAGTTGTGCTAAAATTAGTTTCCTAAATCTGAAATATAATTATTTTATTATAGAATATTAAAAATTTAAGATTTATGAGTACCGATAGCTCAGTAGTTTTAACCAAGAGAGTAATAATAACTTCATCAAATCCTATAACCAAAGAAGATTTTATTAAGAAAATAGAAGAGATTGCTAAAAATATCATTGATTTTCTTAAAAAAAACGGCTGCAGGAAATTAGGTCATATAAAGTTTATTTCAACCACCGATGGTGAGGATTATCTGCAATTAAGTATTTTAGATATAGCCCAAAAACCGATGATTAAGGGCATCTTAAGGAAAACTTTTGGGAAAATCAAACTCACTTTTAATATAATTGAATTTGGAGTGAGCAAGGAAGAAATTAACAGTAAGATAAATGAAGAGATGGAAAATATACAAAAATATTTTAATAATAAATAACTGAGATTGTGTTAATTCTATTGTGAACTATCCCTATCTTACGAAAGAGGACTTCTCTGCTTGTAGCTTAAAATCAGATGGCAGATATTTTAAATGAAGAAATTTTGAAATGCTTCTATAGTCTATTTTTAATAAATCTTCCGGGTCAAGGTATTTATTATCATATATTACGCCAAAGTGGAGATGGCACTGGGAGCTTGAAGGGTCATCATCCGCTCCAATAGAAGCAATAATTTCCCCCTGTTTAACATAGGTGCCAGGGGATACATAAATTTGCATTAAATTAAGATAGGTGGTTCTAATTTTTTGATTGTGCTTTATTACCAGCGTTCTCCCTCCTATAGGTGAGAAGCCGATATAGCTTACTATTCCATTTCCGGCTGCAGCTACCTTCTGCCCAAATTTTCCTTTTATATCAATTCCTGTATGTTTTAAAAACCTCTGCTTACCTTCATCCCAGTAGCTTTGCCTGAACCCTGTTACAACCTCACCATTAATGGGTATAATAAATGGAGATCTATGGTTTGAATAAACCGGTGATGGGAGAATTGTTAGTATGCACAGAAATAACAACAGGAATAAAATAGATTTGAACACATTATTAATTTTACCAGTGTTATTTTGAACATTATTAAATTTATAATTGTTGAATTCTGTAATTTTTTGCGCCATAAAATGGTCTTCCATTAAATTATTTCATGATATTAGATAGTAATTATATACCAGTGATATATTTATGTAAATACACAATATAATAAAAGCACAATATAATCAATAGAAATTTTACTATTCTAGTATTAAATTTTGTGATAATCTTTATATATACAATTTTATGGGAGGTTAATATGAATAAGAAAATTAAGGAAATACTTTCCTGGTATAAGAATGAAAACCCCGGAACTATTAGAAATTTATATAATATACTTATGCATGGAAAGTTAGGCGGAACTGGTAAGATGGTAATTCTACCAGTTGACCAGGGATTTGAACATGGCCCTGCGCGAAGTTTTGCCCCAAACCCGGATGGTTATGATCCGGTGTATCATGTAAAGCTGGCTATAGATGCTGGCTTGAATGCACATGCAGCGCCACTTGGTTCTATACAGACTATTGCAAAAGAATATGCAGGGCAAATTCCTCTTATCCTAAAAGCTAACAGTAATGAGGCACTGAGTCGTAATCCTGACCCAATTCCTGCTGTAACTGCTTCTGTAGAAGATGCCTTAAGGCTTGGCTGTGCTGCAATAGGATTCACTATTTATCCAGGCAGCATTAATTTCAAACAAATGTATGAAGAGATAAGAGAAATAGCCCTGGAAGCG
>JAUWQC010000030.1 GCA_030611285.1 bacterium
TACCACTGCTTAAATCTATCTCCAGCTCATCTCCATCCTGTATAAAACTACTTGCCTGGCTGCTAGCTAAAACCGGAAGCCCTATATTTATAGCATTTCTAAAAAATATGCGGGCAAATGATACTGCAATTACAGCTTTTATCCCGCTTGCTTTTATGGACAGCGGAGCATGTTCTCTGGAAGAACCGCATCCGAAATTATGGCCTGCAACTATTATTTTTCTTTCCTTTACCTTCTCCTTAAAATCCTTATCCAGACCCTCAAAGCAATGCCAGGCCAGTTCTTTTCCCTCGGTGGTATTAAGGTATCTAGCCGGTATTATCACATCAGTATCAACATTATCCCCGTATTTTATTGCTCTTTCCCTTATTATCATCACATAACCTCCTCCGGGGTAGCTATCCTGCCTGCCACTGCAGATGCAGCAGCTACTGATGGGCCGCTTAGGTATACTTCACTTTTTGGATGGCCCATCCTGCCTACAAAATTTCTATTGGTTGTGGATACTGCTCTCTCACCTTCCGCCAGTACACCCATATGTCCTCCCAGGCAGGGTCCGCAGGTTGGAGTGCTTACTGCACAGCCTGAATTTATAAAAATTTCGATATAACCTTTTTTTAGTGCTTCCAGATATATATTTTGAGTGCCAGGAATTATTATAGTCCTTAAATTTCTATCCACTTCTCTGCCATTTAAAATTTCTGCTGCAATCCTTAAATCTTCCATCCTTCCATTGGTGCAGCAACCTATTACCACCTGATCTATCCTAATACCGATTAAATCCTTTGCATTTCTTGCATTTGACGGAAGATGAGGAGCTGCCACCTGCAATTCTATATTTGAGCAGTCTATATTATATGTCTTTTCATAATCTACATCAGGATCACTTTTAAATATCTTATAGCCTCCATTAGATCTTGACTTTAAAAACTCTTCGGTTATCTCATCAACTTCAAAGATTCCAAATTTTCCGCCTGCCTCTATAGCCATATTAGACATTGTAAATCTGGAATCCATAGACAGTTTACTTACTACCGAACCGCTGAACTCCATAGATTTGTAAAGCGCGCCGTCTACCCCTATTAGACCTATGGTATAAAGTATTAAGTCCTTTCCGGTTATCCATTTCTTTAAACTGCCGCTGTAAATAAATTTTATCGTTTTTGGCACTATAAACCAGAGCTTGCCTGTAGCCATTGCCACAGCTACATCCGTGCTCCCAACGCCTGTTGAGGCCGCTCCCAGAGCGCCGTAAGTGCAGGTGTGAGAATCCGCCCCTACCACCAGATTACCAGGTAGTACCAGGCCCAATTCAGGAAGAAGAACATGCTCTATGCCCATTTTCCCCACTTCAAAATAATTTTTTATATCCTGCTTCCTGGCAAACTCCCTGACAAATTTACACTGCTGGGCAGATTTTATATCCTTATTAGGGGCAAAATGGTCAGGTACCACAACTACCTTTTCCTTATCAAAAACTCTGCCCGCGCCAATCTTATCAAATTCCTCAATTGCAATAGGCAGAGTGATGTCGTTACTGAGCACAATATCTACATCTGCATTTACTATCTCGCCTTCAGACGTGTAATCCATGCCGCAGTGATAAGCAAGTATTTTCTGCGCAATTGTCTGTGGTTTATTTTTATCATTCAACTTTATAAAGTTCCCTTCTTAATTTAAAAAAATTTAGCTTATTAATTCCCCTATTTAACCTAACCTGTAACCTTATTATTCTGAGCTTTCTACAATTCTATTCATTGCATCAATATAAGCCTTTATGCTTGACTCAACTATATCTGTGCTTATGCCGCTGCCCATAACTTCTGTTCCATTGGCACTCACTATTATTTTAACTGAACCCAGCGCATCCTTACCTCCGGATACAGCTTCTATGTTGTATTCCACTAATTTTGCATTTATTTTTGTTATCTTATCAATAGCTTTAAAAGAAGCATCCACCGGACCATCGCCGGTCGAAGTGCCTTTGTGGACTCTGCCCTCTATCTCTATGCCTATTGTAGAAGTTGCCTTGATATTTGAACCACTTTGAACCTGGTAATACTTAAGTATGAAATGCTCCGAAACCTCCCGCAGTTCATTTTCTACTATCGCTTTGATATCCTGGTCATTTATAGCTCCTTTTCTTTCTGCAAGGTCTTTAAATCTTTCAAAAGCCTTTTCTAAATCATTTTCCTCAAGATGGGTACCAAGTTCCGTCAATCTCTTTACAAATGCGTGCCTGCCTGAATGCTTACCCAGTACCAGTTTTGATGATTTCAGGCCAATACTTTCAGGTTTTATTATTTCATAAGTGGACCTTTCCTTTAACATTCCATCCTGATGTATTCCGGCTTCGTGGCTGAATGCATTCTTCCCTACTATTGCTTTATTGGGCGCAATAACATAACCGGTAAGTGATTTCACGATACTGCTGGTCCTGGTGATCTCACCTATATTAATATCAGTGTATACTCCCAGATCTCTTTTACGGGTATCTATAATCATAACCAATTCTTCAAGCGACGCATTGCCGGCCCTCTCACCAATACCGTTTACCGTACATTCAACCTGTCTTACCCCATGTTCTATAGCCATAAGTGAATTGGCAACAGCAAGACCAAGATCATTATGACAGTGCACACTTACTATTACATCTTCTATACCAGCGGTATTTTCAAAAATGTAATCTATCATTCTTCCAAACTCGTTTGGAATAGCATAACCCACTGTATCGGGGATATTTATAACCCTGGCGCCGCTTCTTATTACAATTTCAAATAACCTGCTTAAGAATTCCCAGTCACTCCTGGTTGCATCCATAGCTGAAAACTCAACCATGTCCGTATATTTAAGACTTCTTTTTACAGCTTCTTCCGCAAGCTTTAGCACTTCTTCTCTGCTCTTCTTTAGCTGATACTTAAGGTGGATATCAGATGAGGAGATGAAAGTATGTATTACCGGTTGTTCTGCTCCCTTCAGAGCTTCTCCGGCAGCATCTATATCCTTTAAATTTGCCCTGGCCAGAGCGGCAATTCTCCTATCCTTAATCCTGCCTGATATCTTCTTTACCGAATTAAAATCACTTTTTGACGATATCGGGAAACCAGCTTCTATAATATCCACATTTAACTTAGCAAGCTGCTGGGCTATTTCCAGTTTTTCCTTTGTGTTCAAGTGTATGCCAGGCGCCTGTTCACCATCCCGCAATGTCGTATCAAATATATAAATCTTATTTTTCTTATTTTTCATTGAAATCAACTGATCTTTATAATATTAAAGCTTTTCTCAAAATCTTTTTTTTTAAAATCCTTTCATTTAATAAAGATTAACTATCTTTATGTTTTTAAAACCTGAAAGCTTTTTAAATTCTTCTAATATTCCAGGAGTTACTTCATTATCCAGGTTCAAGCCCATTACTGCATCCCCGCTCATCTTCTTTCTTCCTACATGCATTGACGCAATATTTACATTTAACTTGCCTAAAGCAGTTCCTATCCTGCCAATCTGGCCAGGAATATCCTTATATCTTATAAATGCCATATACTTTGAAGGAACCATATCTATCTCAAACTTATCAATAGCTATAAATCTTGGGGTATTCCTTTTACCGAAAGTCGTCCCCGAGATAGAAAGCCAGCTATCCTTTCCCTTTCCCTCCAGAGTAATCAAATTAATAAAATCCTTCAACTGGCTGTTTTTTACTATATTTACTTTAAGGCCCATTTCTCTAGTCACCAGATCAACGTTTACCATATTTACATTTTCCGGTGAATATCTTTCCAGTATTTTTACCAGTATAACGGATGTTGGGACTCTCACATCATACTCAGACACTTTCCCGTAATATCCAATCTTTAAACTATCTAAATTGCCTTCAAACAAATTCACAAACAGGCTGCCAAGACTTTCACATAACTCGAAGAAAGGAGATAGAATATCCATTTGTTCAGGTCTTATAGCTGGCGCATTTACCGGGAAAGCAGCAGTTTTTCCATTAAGTACATCTATAACCTGTTCTGCAATTGTATTCCCTGCTCTATCCTGGGCTTCTGCAGTTGATGCTCCCAGGTGAGGCGTGCATACTACTTCTTTCAGTTTAAAAACAGGGGAATCGGTGCAGGGCTCCACTTCATAAACATCCAGCGCCGCTCCACCTATTTGACCACCCCTGATGGCTTCTGCAAGATCCTTTTCTACAACTATGCCGCCTCTGGCAACATTTAATATTATTGTCCCTTTTTTCATTTTATAGAACTCAGCTTTGTCAAACATTCCCACAGTATCTTTGTTCTTGGGCAAGTGTATGGAAATAAAATCAGCTTCCTCATAAATGTCCTCTAGCCTGTCAGCTTTTCTTATCTCCAGTTGTTTAAATCGGTCTTCAGATACAAACGGATCATAAGCGATTACTTTCATTCCCAGTCCAATAGCCTTCTTCGCAACCAGTCCCCCTATCTGACCAAAACCTACTATGCCAAGCATTTTTCCCTCCAGTTCAATACCTCTGAATTTTGACTTCTCCCACTTGCCGCTTTTCAGAGAGAAATTAGCTTCTGGAATCCTTCGAACTAAAGAAAGCATAAGAGCTATAGTGTGTTCTGCAACAGTAACCGCATTACTGGTAGGGGCATTTACTACTATAATGCCCTTTTTAGTTGCGGCCAAAACGTCTACATTATCAACTCCTATACCTGCTCTACCAATAATCTCAAGCCTATCCGACGCTTCTATGATATCTGATGTAAGCTTTGTAGCGCTCCTTATTATTATAGCGCTTACACCTTTAATCTCTTCTTTAAGCTTTTCAGGAGACAGACCTTTTTTATCCTCCACCACAAATTGCTCTTCAAGTTTCTTTTTGGCTTCGCTTGAAATTCCATCGGTAATTAATATTTTCTTATTCATATTTAATTCCCTTATTATTTCCTTTATCAGTCATTCAAATAATTATTTTCTACAAATATTCTTTCCGCTTCGGTAATACCGGAACCTACCTCAAATTTATACCCAAGATCTTTTAAGGTCAACTCTAATGCAGATATAACAATAATGATATCAAACATCCCGAAATATCCCAGATGTCCAATTCTTATAATCTTTCCTGAAAGTTTGCCCTGTCCACCGGCAATAGTTACTCCATACTTTACTCTCATAGTTTTGGTAAGTTCTTTGGCATCAATTCCATCAGGAACTATGATAGAAGTTACCGAGAAACCTCTTTTATTTTCATCTTTCACCAAAAGCTCCAGACCAAGTTTTTTTACTGCTTTCTGTGCTGCCAGTGCCAGTATCCTATGTCTTTCAAATACCTTCTCCAGACCTTCTTCTAACAGCATATCAAGAGCTCTATTCATAGCCACAATTATTGATATTCCCGGAGTCCATGGTGTCTGGGATGGTGTCTTCTGGTAATAATTCCTGGCTGCTGCAAGATCAAAGTAAAACCTGGGAAGGTTTGATTTTTCATTAAGTTTCCATGCTTTATCGCTTACGCTTATAAATGCAACCCCTGTAGGTGCGCTTAGTGCTTTTTGCGATCCTCCGGTCACAATATCAAGATTCCATTCATCAGTCCTCAAGTCCGATACGCCCAGACCACTAATAGCATCGACTATAAGGATTGCAGGATAGTTTTTTACAATATTTCCTATGGCTTTTATATCATTTATTGTACCGGTTGATGTTTCGCTGAACTGAACCATAACTCCCTTAATATCGGGGTTATCATCCAGCGCTTTTTTAATGTCACCAGGATTGGCTGCATCTCCCCACTCATAGTCAAGGGAAATGGCTTCCAGATTAAATCTGCTGCTAATCTTTTTGAATCTTTCCCCAAAATTTCCTACGCTTGCGACCAGCACTTTTTCTCCTGTAGAAAAGAAGTTGGTTACTGCAGCTTCCATTGCACCTGTTCCTGAAGATGTTAATATAAAAAGGTCATTTTTTGTTTTAAAAAGTTTTTTTAATTTTTCTGTAACCTCAACAAATATTTTCGAAAACTCGGGAGACCTGTGATGCATAAGAGGTCTTGCATGCTCCAGCAGCACCTCTTCAGAAATGGGCGTAGGGCCCGGAGTCATTATATATTTCTTTACCACTTCAAATTCTCCTTCCAAATAATTTTATAATTAATATATTCCATTAATATATATTCCATTAATCAATATTTGCCGCCCCTGGTGCATGCAATTTTACCTGTTCTTACCAATTCAAGTATCCCGAAGGGCCTGAGCAGATCTTCCAGCGCTTTTACTTTCTTGCTGTTTCCGGTGATCTCAATCATTAAGGTTTTTTTAGCAACATCTACAATATTTGCCCGGAAAATGCTCACTATTTCCAGTATTTCAGGCCTGGTTTTTGAATCAGCACTTACTTTAATTAGAACCAGTTCTCTTTCAACAATGTTTGATGGATCCAACTCCTGAATCTTTATTACATTTATTAGTTTATAAAGCTGCTTTACGATTTGTTCAATACTATGCTCTTCTGCGTTTACCGCCAGAGTAATCCTGGAAATTTTTTCATCATCAGTGGGGCCCACTGCCAGGCTTTCAATGTTAAAACCTCTTCTGCTGAAAAGCCCGGATACCTTTGCCAGCACTCCAGATTTGTTTTCGACCAAAACTGAAATAATATGACTCATAATATCACCTGTTATCCTCTACTTACTTTCTAACATTTTGCTTATTGGAGCTCCTGGTACTACCATGGGGTAGACATTCTCTTCTCTGTCTATCCAGATATCTACCAGTACTAGCTTGTTTATCTCCAGAGCCTTCTTTATGGTGCTTTCAACTTCTTCCTTTTGCTTAACTCTGAAACCAATACCGCCATATGCTTCTACTAACTTTACAAAATCAACACAATTATTGATGTTGGTCTGAGAATACCTCCTATTCCAAAAAAATTCCTGCCACTGTCTAACCATACCCAGGTATCCATTATTTAAAATAATTATCTTAATAGGTATTTTATTAGTAACAGCAGTTGCCAGTTCCTGTGATACCATCTGTATGCTGCCATCGCCTGCTATATCTATTACTGTTTTATCCGGCCTTCCGATTTTTGCACCAATTGACGCAGGCAATCCAAATCCCATAGTGCCCAGGCCTCCTGAAGAAACCAGTGTCCTGGGTTTGGTAAATTTATAATACTGCGCTGCCCACATTTGATTCTGACCTACTTCGGTACAGATTATCGCATCACCTTTGGTTAGTTCATATATTTTCTCCACAACATAAGCAGGTTTAACATTATTGGAATTCCGGTCATATTTAAGTGGATAATCCTTCTTTAATTTTTTAATCCTTGACAGCCACTCCTCCCGGTCGGGAATGCCTTTCTTTTCAATATATTTTTCATATTCTCTTTTTAAATCAGTAAGAACAATTTTTGCATCTCCCACAATAGGAACCAGTACTTTTATGTTCTTCCCAATTTCCGCTGGATCAATATCTATATGAATTACATCAGCCTCCGGCGCAAACTCTGATAATTTACCTGTAACTCTGTCATCAAATCTAACCCCTACTGCAATTATCAGGTCAGCTTCAGTAAACGCCAAATTTGCATATTTAGTTCCATGCATACCTGCCATTTTTAAAGACAACTGATCGGTTTCAGGAAATGAGCCCATTCCTAAAAGTGAAGTAATAACCGGAATTTTTACAACCTTTACAAATTTTCTTAAAATATCACTTGCCCCGGAAGAGATTACTCCTCCCCCGGCAAAAATTACCGGCTTCCTACTTTCGGCTATTTTTTTAACTGCCATCCTGACCTGCTTAAGATTGCCCTTAAGCGTAGGTTTATACCCAGGTAGGTTTATATCTACTTTAAAGTTCTCATCTATTAAATCAGTTGTTATATCAACCGGAATATCAATTAAAACCGGACCCGGTCTGCCGGTAGATGCTATCCTGAAAGCTTCTTTTATTACTCCGGGTAAATCCTCAACATCTTTTACAAGGTAATTATGTTTTGTTATAGGTGCAACTATGCCTGTTATATCTGCTTCCTGGAATGCATCAGTACCAATCTGGGCTGTACCCACCTGTCCGGTTATAGCTACTATTGGTATTGAATCCATATGCGCATTAGCAATACCAGTAACCAGATTTGTCGCACCCGGACCTGATGTTGCAACACAAACCCCGGTTTTTCCTGTTACCCTTGCATAACCATCTGCCGCATGAGCGGCACACTGTTCATGCCTTACCAGTATGTGCCGTATATCGCTATCAAATAATGCGTCATACAATGGTATTACCTTACCGCCAGGATATCCGAATATTACTTTTACCCCTTCTTCTTTTAAACATTTTATTATCATTTGTGCGCCTGTAATTTTACCCATAATAATTTCACTCCCTATATTTGTAACAACTTTATAACACTTAAAATGATCTGATAATTATATCATTTTTTTATTCTTTTTTAAAAAATAAAACACTAAAATAAAATTAATAAAATTATTTAAGTACAGCTCCTTTTGCTGCTGAAGTTACAAGCCTTGAATATCTGGCAAGATAACCTTCCTTTATTTTTACTGTCGGAGGCTGCCAGCTTTTCATTCTCCTTTCTATTTCTTCATCACTTAAAAGTAAATTTATCTTATTTTCTGGTATATTAATTTCAATAAAATCTCCTTCTTCCACAATACAAATTGGCCCCCCGGACTGAGCTTCAGGTGACACGTGTCCAATAGAAGCTCCTCTTGTAGCGCCTGAAAATCTGCCATCTGTAATTAAGACAACTTCCCTGTCCAGACCAATTCCGGCAATAGCCGATGTTGGAGCAAGCATTTCCCGCATTCCGGGCCCTCCTTTAGGACCTTCATATCTTATTATAATCACATCTCCGGAATTTATTTTTCCATTCATTATTACTTCCAATGATTCTTCTTCACTATTAAATACTCTGGCTTTACCCTTATGGTAATACATTGAAGGATCTACAGCCGCCCTTTTTACCACGCATCCATCAGGAGCAAGATTGCCCCACAGGATAGCAATACCGCCATCTTTAATATAAGGATCTGAAACTTCTCTTATAACTTCCTTATTTAAAATCTTAGAACCTGATATATTTTCCTTTACTTTTTCCCCGCTAACAGTATTAAGCTCGCCATTAATCAATCCGTTTTTTAGAAGTTCACTCATTACTGCTTCTACTCCGCCAGCGCTGTACAAATCCTCAAGATGATGTTTACCGGCC
>JAUWQC010000092.1 GCA_030611285.1 bacterium
AAGCTTTAAAAAAGCTACCAAAAGTTTAGTAAAGCCCGCATTTTATTTTTGGAGGGATTTTAATTTTAAAATCCCTCCTCTTCTTTAAAAAATCTTTTTCAAAAATAATAATTTTGGTTAGCGCAATTGAACTGACTTGAATACTAAAAATTTCACAGGTGAAAAATTTCTACTTGATTTTTTTTTGATTAGTATATATATTATATGAGAAAATTTCATTTTGTATTAATAATGGTATTTGTAATAGAGGTTTCTTCAAAATAATCATGTCTTAAATTTCTAAAAATATTGGTTTATAAGCATATATATATTTTTTTTAAGCAGTCTATTAGCCTGAGCAAATAGTTAAAATCTTTTTTAAAATATATTTAAAAGTTATAAGAGATTAACAATTAATTCCAGAAACTTCAAAAAAACAATTTTTAAACATAACCCATTGTTATTTGGACTATTTAGTAGTTTTAAATAGACCAGAAAAAGAAATTATCATAAGAGGTGAAAATTTAAATAAAAAGAGCCAAAGGATGAAAGGAGTATCTATTAATGACTGAGTTAAAAGAATTAAATAAGGGATTTCTTGATGGGAAAGTTTTAGCTGACCTGAGAGTTATTGCCAGGCAATTAAATATTCAAGGAATTACCAAGTTAAAAAAAGATGAACTGGTAGAAAAGATATTGAAAGAAGTATCTAATGACGGTATGGAGTCTTCATTGAAAGAAAGAGCTATAGCTGAAGAAGAAACTATTGCGGAAGCAAGAATAACAGAAGAAAAAGAAAAGAAAAAAAGGGAAGCCGCAAAAAGGCCGGAATTTGAGTTATATAAGGAAAGAATGAAAGGGATACTTGATATATTAGCTGATGGCTATGGTTTCCTGAGGACGTCTGGATACCTGCCTGGTTCGCATGATATATATGTTTCTCAGTCTCAGATAAGAAGGTTTCGCTTAAGACAGGGAGATGAAGTATATGGTCAGGTGCGGCCGCCAAAAGAAAGTGAAAAGTACAATGCGCTGCTTAGAATAGAAAAAGTAAATGGAGAAGATCCGGAATTTATACGCAGCAGGACACCATTTGAAAAATTAACTCCTATATATCCTATGGAGCGGTTAAAATTAGAGACAAGCCAGTCAGATAATATTACTCCAAGAATAATGGACTTGATTACTCCCATAGGAAAGGGTCAAAGGGGTCTTATTGTATCTCCTCCAAAAGCGGGTAAAACAACTATACTAAAAGATCTCGCAAATAGTATTTCTACTAATAATCCTGAAGTGTATATTATGGTTCTACTGGTTGATGAAAGGCCTGAAGAAGTAACCGATATGGAAAGGTCTGTAACAGGAGAAGTTATAAGCTCAACGTTCGATCAACCATCAGATAATCATATCCAGGTTGCTGAGCTGGTGCTTCAGCGGGCAAAAAGGTTGGTTGAGCATGGCAAAGATGTTTTAATACTTCTGGACAGTATAACCCGCCTTGCCAGAGCATATAATCTGTCAATCCCTGCCAGCGGCAGAGTTTTATCCGGTGGAGTGGATTCTTCTGCGCTGTTTCCACCAAAACGATTCTTTGGCGCAGCCAGAAATATTGAAGATGGCGGAAGTCTTACCATACTTGCTACTGCATTAATTGAAACCGGGAGCAGAATGGATGATGTTATATTTGAGGAATTTAAGGGTACCGGTAATATGGAAATTAACCTTGATCGGAGTCTGGCAGATAAGAGAATTTTCCCTGCAATTGATATAACCAGATCCGGAACCAGAAAAGAAGAATTAATTATGGAAAAAGAAGAAGCAAGGATAGTATGGAAACTTCGAAGATTAATTTATAAAAAAGAGCCTGAAGTAGCATTGGAGCAGTTAATAGACTACATTAAGAATACAAAATCCAACGATGATTTTCTTAAAGCCATCAAAGCCAGTTTTGATAAAGAAAAAAAAATAGAGTAAATAACATTTCTTCATCTATAAAAATCCAATTAAATAATTATAATTACATATAGATTTTATAATATTTTTTAGCTCTTTATTTTTACCTGGTTTTTTACCTGGTTATATTTACGGTTGGTAATATTTATGTTAGTATTTAGAATTTGAAATAATTAAGATGCAGAATAATAAGTAAATATTAGTAAGGAAGGAAGGAAGGAAGTAAGGATCTAAGAATATGAAAAAAGGAATACATCCGGAATATTTTGATTGTACGGTTACATGTTCTTGCGGCAATACTTTTAAAACCAGATCAACTAAAAAAGAGATAAAAGTTGAGATATGCTCAAATTGCCATCCTTTTTATACTGGCAGGCAAAAGCTTGTTGACTCTGGCGGAAGGGTGGAAAGATTTAAAAAGAGACTTGCAAAATCTAAAAAATAAAGAAGGGCACTTCTATGAAGGTAAATTTAATTAAATACACCCGGGAACCGGAAAAAATGGTAGCAGTAGCTGCCAGACTGTGTTACTCACCTGTTGGCGTAGATGAACTTATGGATGAACTTGGTGATGAAGATGTCGAAAAATTAGTCAGATTTGTAATAAAAAGCGGTCATCACAGCACTATAGAACATATATATTTTACATTTGCTATAGAAGGTGTATCAAGAGCTTTAACCCACCAGCTGGTAAGGCACAGAATTGCTTCATATAATCAGCAGTCTCAAAGGTATGTGAAATTTAAGGATAATTTTGAATATATTACCCCACCTTCTATAGAAAAGGATAAAGATTCTAAAAAAAAGTTTGATAGTTTGATTTCAAATATACACAACCTTTATAAAGAGTTGCTGGATAACGGTGTTGAAGCTGAAGATGCAAGGTATATTTTACCCAACGCATCAGAAACAAAAATAATTGTAACTATGAATGGCAGGGAGCTTTTACATTTTTTTACAGTGAGATGCTGCAACAGGGCGCAATGGGAGATAAGGGAACTGGCAAAAAAGATGCTGAAACTGGTCAGGAAGGTTGCCCCGATAGTTTTTGAAGAAGCTGGTCCAAATTGTCTGAGAGGCCCCTGTCCGGAAGGCAAATTTAAATGCAAAAATCCTCCTAAAGCGAGTGATTTTGATGTCTGAGGCTTATAAAAGGTATCAGGTGGGGGGTCAGGCAGTTATTGAAGGTGTTATGATGCGCAGTAAGCACTTCTGGGCTCTGGCGGTAAGAAAGCCTGACATGACCATATATACAAAACTTTTTAATGATGTTTCCTTAACCAATAAGAATAAAGTACTGGGTTTTATGTTTATACGGGGAATAGTAGCACTTATTGAGAGCATGGCGCTGGGTTTTAAAGCTTTAAGCTATTCTGTCAATGAAGCTACGGAAGAAGAGATAAAATTCTCCAAAAGGGAAATGACAATATCAGTAATAATTGCAGTGGTATTTGCGGTAGGTGTTTTTTTTATACTTCCCACAATTATTGGCAGAAGCTTTTCTGAATTTTTCCCAAATGCTATAGTTTATAATCTTCTTGAAGGATTGATTAGAATTGGATTTTTCCTGATATATATATTATTAGTCTCGCAGATAAAGGATATAAAAAGGATATGGCAATATCATGGAGCAGAGCATAAAACTATCAAGGCTTATGAAAATAATGAAGAGTTAAAACCTGAAAATGTCAGGAAGTATAGCACAATGCATGTAAGATGTGGAACCAGCTTTTTACTTATTGTAATGATAGTAGCTATATTGATTTTTGCCCTTCTGGGAAAGCAGCCAATGATTTGGCGGATTATATCAAGGATACTTCTATTACCGGTAATTGCAGGTATTTCATATGAGCTTATAAGGCTTGGGGGTAAATTCAGCAAGTATAAAGTGGTAAATATACTTTTTTACCCGGGGCTGCTGCTTCAAAAGATTACCACCAAAGAACCTGATAATGACCAGATAGAGGTGGCTATAAGTTCTTTTAAAAAGGTCATTGAAGCAGAAGAAGCGCTAAAGGAAGGTTAAACATGCCAGAATTATTGGATAAATTAAAATTATATGAAGATAATTATATAAAACTAACGGAAAAACTCTCAAGTCCTCAAGTTTCTTCCAATCCTGAAAAATTAAAGGAATACGGGAAGAGAATAGCTGAAATTGAAGAGATTGTAACTATTGGCAGAAAATACAGGGAAGTTCTTTCTTCCATTAAAGAGGCAGAAGAGATGCTCAAGATAGAAAAAGAAGAGGAAATGAAAAGTTACCTAAAAGATGAGCTTAAGGAAAATAAGGATAAAAAACAAAAGCTTGAGAAAAAGATAAAGTTGCTTCTTACTCCAAAAGACCCCAATGATAAGAAAAATGTTATAGTTGAAATAAGAGCCGGCGCAGGAGGAGACGAGGCAGCATTGTTCGCAGAGGTTCTTTATAGGTTATATACCAGATATGCAGAAAGACGGAAATGGAAATATTCTGTGCTCAACTCAAGTGGTCTGGGTATCGGCGGATTTAAAGAAATCATATTTGAAATTGGTGGAGAGGGAGCCTACGGAACGATGAAGTATGAATCCGGAGTGCATAGAGTTCAGAGAGTTCCTACTACTGAGTCACAGGGGAGAATCCATACCTCTACTGCCACAGTGGCTGTGCTTCCTGAAGCTGAGGAAGTGGATGTTAAAATAGACCCATCTGATTTAAGAATAGATGTTTTTCGTTCCAGTGGACCCGG
>JAUWQC010000064.1 GCA_030611285.1 bacterium
ATACCTATCTCTTTTGCAGTTTTTCTTGCCAGAGGTGATATTTTAACTCTTTCAGCTGCTTCTTCAGCTTTTTTTACTTCTACTTTTTTTTTATCTTCAGCTGCTAATTCCGATTCAGCTTGAGGGATTTCTTCATCTTCTTCACCTATATATGCCACCACTTCAGTTACAGGTACATCTTCCCCTTCAGCTTTTAGTATTTTTCTTAAAATTCCTGAATCATATGACTCGACTTCAATAGTCACCTTATCAGTCATAACTTCAAAGAGTACTTCCCCTGCTTTTACCTTATCCCCTTCTTTCTTATGCCATTTTTCGATTTTGCCGGATTCCATAGTAAGCCCTAATTTAGGCATAATAACTTCATGCATTACTTAGTCCCTCCCACATAAAAAAATTAACTTATCAGTTACCAAATTTATAAGGTATCGCATATTATAACCATATTTGATATTACTTATCAATCAATAAAAATTACACCGCATTAATGTTCATAATAGTCATAATAGCATACTGAAACTTAATAAAGCACTAATTTTTACTTAAGGAGATCTAAAATCCCTTTTTCAATCCTACTGGCACCGGGAATCATTTCCTGTTCGAGCACTAAACTATATGGGACTGGACAATTTCTCCCGGCAACTCTTACCACAGGAGCATCCAGCCAGTCAAATCCTTTCTCAGATACCTGGGCAGAAACTTCACCCATAAAACCTCCAAAAATTGGCGCTTCCTCCACACACAAGAGCCTGCCTGTCTTTTTTATTGAATCCAGTATAATATCAATATCAAGAGGTCTTAATGTTCTTATATCTATTACCTCGCATTCAATACTCTTCTCCTGTGAAAGTTTTTCGGCTGCCTCCAATGATTTTTGGACCATATAAGAAGTAGCAGCTATACTTATATCACTGCCCTCTCTTTTGAGGTCACCTTTTCCCAGTGGAATTTCATACATCTGGCGAGGAACATTTTGGATACATTTTTTATTTTTATAAAGCAACTTGTGCTCTATGAAAATTACCGGATTATCATCGTTTATTGATGAGATGAGGAGCCCTTTTGCGTCATATGGACAGGAGGGCATAACAACCTTCAGGCCCGGGATGTGCGTAACAAGCGCTTCCAGACTCTGTGAATGCTGAGCAGCAGCGCCTGTTCCGCCGCCCCCTGCAGTTCTGATTACAAGAGGCACTTTAGCCCTCCCTCCAAACATATACCTTATTTTAGCAGCCTGATTTGAAATTTGATCCATAGCTATGGTTATAAAATCCGAAAACATTATCTCAGCTATTGGTCTCATCCCGGTAATTGCGCTTCCGGTTGCAACTCCTATTATGGCTTCTTCAGAAATGGGGGTGTTTCTTATCCTTTCTTTTCCAAATTCCTCCAGCATTCCCACGGTCACACCAAATGCTCCTCCATATTCTGCAATGTCTTCTCCTATAAGATAAACCCTGCTGTCTTTCCTCATCTTCTGCTGCATTGCTTCTCTTATTGCTTCAAGATAAGTCAGTTCTCTCATCGCAGTAAAAATATCCCCACAAATTATAAATTATTAATAATACTTTCAGGCGTAAACATCATCTTCAACTTCTGAAGGTTCCGGAAAAGGGCTCTCCATGGCAAACTTTGAAGCTTCTTCTATTTGACTTATCACTTCTTTTTCTAAATCCTTATCTTCCTTTTCGGTCAATATCTCCCCCCCAATTAAAATTCTCTTATATCTTTCTATAGGATCCTTTTCCACCCACTGCCTTATTTCTTCCTTTGTTCTATAAACCTGGGCATCACTTTTAGAATGGCCCCTCCACCTGTATGTCAGACTTTCAATTAAAACAGGCCCTCTTCCAGCTCTGCACTCTCCGCTAAAATGTGAAACTGCATTGAATACCTCAACAAGATTATTCCCATCAATAGTAAGTCCCTCTATGCCGTAAGCACATTTTCTATCCGATATTTTTTCTATATTAAATGCTTCCTTTACCGATGTTGACATACCATAGACATTATTCTCGCAGAGGTAAATTATAGGAAGATCCCATATTGAAGCTATATTAATGGAACTATGAAATATTCCCTGATTAGCTGCGCCATCTCCAAAGAAACATATTACAATTTTTCCATTCTTTTTCATCTTACAGGTAAGTGCTGCTCCTGTGGCAATACCGATACCTCCCCCCACTACTCCATTTGCGCCAAGATTTCCTGAATCAACATCAGCTATATGCATTGACCCGCCTTTGCCCTTGCAATATCCTGTCCTCTTACCCAATAGCTCTGCCATCATTATATTCAGGTCTGCGCCTTTCGAAATACAATGTCCATGACCTCTATGAGTTGAGGTGATGTAATCATCATCATTTATGGCAGAAATTGCCCCAACAGCAGTTGCCTCTTCACCGGTATATAGATGACAGGTACCATGAATCATCCCCCTTATAATAAACTGCTCAGTTTCATTCTCAAAATGTCTTATCTGGTACATTTTCCTTAGCATTTCTATTTTTATGCTGTCATCCAGCCCGCTAAATTTATCTTCCATTCTATATCCATCAATAGTTATATATAGTTTTTTAGCTTTTAAATCGTTACCCATAATTTATCCTGAATTAATAATATTTTCTGCTGTTTCTCGGTCAGTAAACAGAATGTTAATCAGGCCGCCCCTTAAAGCGCCAAGAATAACCTTCAATTTTCTCCTGCCAAAAGCAACCCCGATAACATTTTTAACTTTTTTTAATCTATCAGGTGAAATTCTTACAATTCTCTCATCTATCTTATTAGGAACATGCTTACCATTTTCATCTATAAAAATAAGATTAACATCTCCTACCACTCCTAAACTATCCAGATATTTAAATTCCTCTAAACTGAAACAGCCTGTTTTGATTAATGTAGAATCCGGACCTATGTCACTTAAACCTACCATAGCAGTATCAATTTTTTCAGATAACTTGATTATTTCTCTGGTATTACTATCATTTTCCACAATCTCTCTTATCTCTTTGCTGTCCAGGATGGCCGGAGAATGTATCATATAGCTTATGCTGCCAAGCCTATCAGCAATATTCTTAGCAACAGAATTAGTATGCACTCCTGTTCCTATTTTACCAAGACCTCCAATAATCGGGACTACTTTGATATCAGACTTGCCGCTTACATTAATATAATCTGATATTCCCTTAAGTGAACTGCCCCAGCCAATTCCTAAATAGCTTCCACCTGCTAATATTCTTTCGAATAAATTATTCAACGGTCCTGCCATCATCTTTAGTATTTCTTCTTTGTTGCCAGAAGCAGGAACAATAATACATTCTTTTATTTTAAATCTTTTCTCTATTTCATACTCAAGCCTGGAATAATCCTCTTTGGGCAAGTTTATTTTTATTTCTACAACCTTATCTTTCCTTGCCTCATCTAAATATCTGGAAACCTTCGTTCTTGAAATATTTAATCTACCTGCAATCTTCTGCTGGGTTAATCCTTCTAAATAATAAAGTCTTGCAATCTTAGATAAGAATTTTTTTCTTTCTATACTATCCATAACTTATTTTAAAAAAGAAATTGCACAATTGTGCAGCAATTGAACATTTGCTTAATATTATATAAAAAAAAATCAAAATTTCAAGTTGTCGTTCCCTTCATCAGCGATTAATCATTTTCCCTTCATTTTATATCAGATAGTAAGTATAATAAAACTTCATTAAAAACTTAAAACTTTTGTTTTATGTCAACTACTTACAGGGTTATTAATTATATAATAGAACTGGGACCGGTTATCTTAATTCCGGCCACATTACTTATAATAAGCCTTATTATCACCAGAAGACCACTTAAGAATTTAAAAAACTGCGCATTCATACTTATTGGACTGGCCAGTCTTTCTATACTGCTTACACTTTTTGTAAATTTCTTTGAACCCATTACTAATACCATACTACAGATAAATTCTTCAAAAGAATTTGAAATTATTGATAAAGGATGGCTTGTCTCCAAAGAAGTTATTCTAAATTCTCCTATAATTTTCCAAATAATAATAGCAGTGATAATTTTAAACTTGATTATGCTCTTCTTGAGACTTACCAGAACTATAAATATAGATTTCTGGAACTATTGGAGCTTCCTGCTGGTAGGCTCAATTATTTTTGCAATTACAGAAATAAAATGGATAGGAATACTAATCGCAATGATAGTTGCTGCTATAACCCTTGTACTATCAGACATTTATGCGACATATATTGAGAGTTATTTTGGCTTTAAGGGTATATCTACCCCTCAGGCGCAAATTATCTGCTGGGCACCTATTTCACATCTTATTAATGTTATCTTTAATAAGATTCCATTTATCAGGAGAATCCATGTCTTTTATGAAGAAATTCAGTATAAGATAGGAGTCGTTTCAGAACCTATGGTATTAGGATTTATTCTGGGATTTATAATTGGCGCAATTACAAGGTATAAGAATTTTTATTTAAACATAGGTCCAAATCTTCTATATGCTCTATCGAGCGGTTTAACCCTATCTATTATTATGATACTGCTTCCCAGATCGGCAAACCTGCTTCTTAAAGGTTTGGTTCCTACCATATATGATATAAAAAGTTTTATAAGCCGAAGAATTACAAAAAGAGAGTTATACATTGGTCTGGATCCTATAGTTTTAGTCGGTCAACCTTCCATAATTATGTTATCAGTTATTATAATACCCCTG
Source organism: bacterium (assembly GCA_030611285.1). Classification (GTDB taxonomy): domain Bacteria; phylum Actinomycetota; class Humimicrobiia; order Humimicrobiales; family Humimicrobiaceae; genus Hydromicrobium. Next base: position 4,715 of record JAUWQC010000064.1, read on the forward strand.
ACCATTTACATTTCAACCATTCTTCCGGGAAATGCTGTGCTCCCAAAAGCAGACCTCATAATGATTCCATTTATACTAATCTGGGTCATAGCTCCGTCAAAGAGTGATATATTTAGAAGTTTTATCTCAGCAGTAATTATAATTCCAATAGTATTGTGGATAACAACTGATATGGGATATTTATTTACTAACTTTTTCCTGAAATATAATATAGAGTTAGCAGAGGGTTACAAGAGGCTTTCAAGTATTGGCAGTAGTTCCAACATATTTTTCTGGATCCTACTGAAAATTATAGAACCTATATCTAACTTATTTTTATAAAATTGTTATTCACCTTTTCTTCTGGTAATCCTGTGGATATATTCCGTATATAAATTTTTTCGAATGGTCGGTTTCCCCCCAAAAATATTAATCCCATTTCTTTCCAGAACCAATCTTATTTTTTTATCATTATGCATAATAATATCTCTTACATCTATCAGGTTTGTCCTGGTTACCCATAAATCTGATTCCTGAGAGATATATGGAAAAAAAGAGTAAGTTTTTATAATCTTTTTCCAGGGAATTTTTATCCTGTCAACCAAATCTATATAATTGATATCCGGGACTTTTTTTATAATGACCCTGGCCTGATTCAATATTTCTAAGTTAACTTTTTTTTCAATTCTTTTAAGATTGTATGAAGATATTGCTAAAAAGATTCCGTAAGCAATTACAAACGGAATTATAAATTGATAAGACCTGGATAAAAAACTGATAATATATTTTCCTATTTTACCTAAAAATACTTCCAGCCAGATGTTAGTCATTTTTTTATTACATATGTATTAATAAAAAAAATTGGTGGAGATGAGCGGGATCGAACCGCTGACCTCCTGCTTGCAAGGCAGGCGCTCTCCCAGCTGAGCTACACCCCCACAACTTAAGAAACTGGTGGGCCTATCTGGACTCGAACCAGAGGCCTCATCCTTATCAGGGATGCGCTCTAACCAGCTGAGCTATAGGCCCCATCCGAATTTTTAACAGAGGACAAAATAACAATTTAATATACTTTTGTCAAGGCAAACCCACCGTAATACATAAATGTAAATTGATTTTAAAAAATAAAAGCTATCTACCTTTTATGATTTTTTAATACTGATTTTTTCTTCTTTTCCCGGTAAAAGTCTCAATTCTATCCCGCCGCTGATCCTTAAAACAACATTCATTATCCAGACCACTAAAGTTCCAAAAGCAGCATAGAGTACAGAAGCAAACAAGCCTCCGACTATTGATATCACAATAGTTATTACCATTCCTCCACCTAAGAAACCTGATATACCCGTGTCTCCTAAACCAAGGCTTTCCAGCATACTATTTATATCAATACCGGAAGAAGATAATCCCAGCCAGGCAATAAGCCCAATTACTGCCATTACAATTACGGATAATATAAAGAATATTAAATAAAAAATCAGCAG
>JAUWQC010000054.1 GCA_030611285.1 bacterium
AAAAAGGAATTGATATCTGCCGTAAGGAGAAGGTTGATTTTATTCTTGCTGTAGGTGGGGGAAGTGCAATTGATTCAGCCAAGGCGGTCGCATCAGGAGTTCCTTATAATGGGGATGTCTGGGATTTTTATACTGGCAAAGCTGTTGTAGATAAAGTTATCCCGGTTGGAGTGGTCCTTACCATCCCTGCGGCCGGTAGTGAAACCAGCAGTAGTTCCGTAATTACAAATGAGGAAGGATTCTATAAGAGAGGATTTACCAATGAAATACTACGACCAGAATTTGCCATATTAAACCCTGAGATTTCTTATACTCTTCCTTCTTATCAAACTGCCTGTGGGGTTTCGGATATAATGGCACACATAATGGAGAGATACTTCACAACAGTTAAAAATGTGGATCTCACTGATAGGTTGTGTGAAGCTGCACTAAAGACAGTAATTAGCAATATACCCATAATACTAAAGGAACCGGAAAATTATGAAGCTCGTGCTGAAATTATGTGGGCGGGCACTATTGCGCACAATGACTTACTGAGTACAGGAAGGATTGGAGATTGGGCTTCACATGATATGGAACATGAGCTTAGCGGTATTTATGATATTGCTCATGGAGCGGGACTGTCTATTATTTTCCCGGCATGGATGAAATATATATACAAACAGGATGTGGAAAAGTTTGCACAATTTGCTGTAAGAGTGTGGAATGTGGAACCTGATTTTAAGGATATTGAAAAAACAGCATTAGAAGGGATAGAGACACTGAAAGATTTCTATGAAAAGATAGGACTGCCCATCACCTTGAAGGAAGCAAATATTCCTTACGATAGATTGGAAGAGATGGCAGAGAAATGTACAGAAGGTGGACCAGTGGGCAATTTCGTCAGACTGGATAAAAGTGATGTTCTGGAAATATTAAAACTAGCAAGATAGAAGTAATGTATACTCTATTGAGTGTGTTTCCGGATTTTTTATGAACGTCCTTTACAGGGTTTATTTTAACTTACTTACGGATTGTTTTTCTCACCTCTTAAACTCCTTTCAGCTAATGGAAAGCTAAAAAGCATAAGAATGGTAAATATAATAAGAATTATTTCATAGTTTATAAGAGCTGGGATTCCAATAATATCCGCAGCTTTTCCCAGAAAAATCATTGTAATAGCAGCAATTCCAGGACTGAATCCCAGAATTAAAGAAGATGCAAGGCTCATATTTCCAGGCAGGAGGTCCTGAGTCATTCTGATACATACCGGCTGAATTGAAATCAGAAAAAATCCGCCGGTAACAAAAAGTATTATAGAAATAAGGCCTGTGGTTCTGAAAGTAAAAAAGAATATAGGTGCGGCCAGAACAAAGCCAATCTGGATAATTAAGCTGCCTTTTTTAAAATGGTCGAATAAGAATCCGGAAAGGAGGCCACCTACTCCACCCAGCATTCCGAAAAAAAACATAATCGTTCCTACATTGATAAGGTTTATATTTGCCCTGGTATAGTATAATGGCATATAGGTTATAAGGGTAATCCACAGGATACGCAGGGAATAAATAGTAAATATAATCAAAAATAAAAGATAAATCTTTCTTTTATTCATTTTTTTAATCCTTGAAAAGAAATTAAGAAAATTTCCTGTATTGTTTCTAAAGGATGCATTAGGAACGAATTTAAAAAGAACAATTACCATAATCAATCCGGGAATCATAGCAATAGGAGTAAGGTTCATGTTGAGTTTTTCAACAATTAATATTATCAGGAGTACACCAAGCGCGCCTCCAAAATTTCCTCCAAAATTGATAATTGAACTTACAAGTCCTTTCTTGCTGCCGCCAAAATGTCCGGCAATAGCGGCACTTGCGGGATGGTAAGCAGCGATACTTAAATTCCCCAGAAATAAAAAAGCCAGTATAAAATAGTAGTTAGGCAGTATTCCAATTAGGCTTAAAAAAATAGAAGTAAAAAGTGGACCGGCGATTAGATAATATTTTAGCCCGTGGCGGTCTGAAAAATATCCAAAGATGGGGGAGAAAAGACTGTTTGCAATTACACTGGTAGCAGTAAGAAGTCCAACTTTAAAAAGGGATAGGTCGAATTTTAAGGCAAGTATTGGTATGAGGCCTATTATGAAGCTCTGGTATATATCAGTAATAAAATGGCTTCCCGCTGAAAGTGAAATCTGTAATTTATTAAAGCTGCTGTTTTTTCTATTCATTTTCTTTTCACTTGCGTATTTTTTTAGAAATATTTATCCTGTTTTAAAAATGGCAGGCATTTCAAATTTAAATTTTAACCTTAACTTAAATATCAGTCCAGACAAGATTTTAATTTACTACCTGTACTTTGATCTTACGAGTGGAAATAAGAATAATAGCAGAGATGCTAAAATTGGTATTACCAGGACATAGTTTAAAGCCTTTATCATTCCGATATGATCCGCAATTTTACCAATAAGAATAACAGTAGCTGCCGCAATTCCTGCACTTACACCTATAACCATGGAAGAGGCGAGGCTTACATTGCCGGGAAATATATCCTGTACCACCCTGGTACATAAAGGCAGGGTTGAGGTGACAAAAAATCCTGCCAGAATAAATAAAACTATTGACATACTCAGGGGCACTTTAAACATTAAAAAGAAAAGAGGAATAGAAATTGCCAGCCCGGCCTGGATTACAGCAGTTCTTTTTCTAATCCTATCTGAATAATAGCCTGCAAAAAGGCCACCAATTCCTCCTACTAAAATAAAGACCATGATTATATATCCGAAATTTATCAGTTGTACTCCCTGACCTGTGAAATACAGAGGCATAAAGGTAAGCATTGATAGAACAGTTAAATTTCTGGAGTAGGCAGCGAACATCACGAGCAGGAGCAAAATAAGTTTTGTTTTTTTCAGGCTTTTAATTTTTCTGATAAAGCTCATTTTAACTTTTTGAGTTTCAGTTAAGAAAATGGATGAGTCAAATTTTATAAGAACCAGAGCCGTAATTATTCCCGGGATAGCAGCCAGAGGGGTAAATTTAAGACCAAGTTTGCTTACAATTAAAATAATGAATAATGAACCTAGTGAAAAACCGACAGCGCCCCCAAAAGATATTATGGAATTTGCCAGGCCCTTTCTGCTTTCCCCGAAATGACTGGCCGTAGCTGCAGTGGGGGGATGGATGGCAGCAACTCCCAGGTTTCCTAAAAATAGGAAGATTAGGATAAACCAGTAGTTTGGAGATACCCCCAGAAGACTTATAAATATAGAGGCAGCCAGTGGCCCTGCAATAAGAAAATATCTTATGCCGTATTTATCCGAAAGGTACCCGAATGCAGGTTGTGTGAGGCTGTTGGAGATAAAGTTTACCGAAGTTAAGATGCTCACCAGAAAAAGAGAAAGTTCCAGCTTAACGGCCAGTATGGGGATAAGCCCTATTATAAAGCTGGAATAAGTATCTGTTACCATGTGAGTACTGAAACTTAAAAAAATTTTAGTTTTGTTAAGACCTTTCTTAAATTTAATCATTTAAATGGTATCGGATAAGTGTTTTTTTATTTTACCTTAATTGTTTATTTATCAGTTTGAATAAATGTCTGAGTAAGAATTCTACTATTTTAAATTAAATGGTCAACAATTATTTTCAGGTCTAGCTAATAGCCAGTTTTATTTTTTTAATTAATTTTATATAATCAAATTGGCCGTGCTAGGTGGGGAGCTAGCGGTGCCTTGTAACTCACAATCCGCTATAGTGAGGCTGATCAACAGATATGAGGTTTATGATAGTGAGGTTTAGCACTTATGTAAGTGATGTTGAAAGTTGGGTCTTGTGCGGCGGAGGGTTACAAACCCCGTCAGATCCGAGATGAAGCAGCGGTAAGTAATATTCTCCGGGTGCCACAAGGAAACCTGGCTGGAGTTAACTATATGAGTTGCACTTGTTATTATAAATCGAGATCTGGGGCACGGTCATTTATTATTAATTAAAATAGCTAAATACTTTTATGGGTTACATTTCATTTTATAGAAAATGGAGACCGCAGGACTTTGGAGAAATAATCGGTCAGGAGTACAATGTTAGAACTATTAAAAATGCTATATCCAATAATAGATTATCACATTGTTATATATTTTGCGGTCCCAGAGGGACAGGCAAAACATCAACTGCGCGTATACTGGCAAAGGCTTTAAATTGCAAGAAAGGTACTACCCCGGAGCCATGCAATAAATGTGAAAATTGTGTAAGTATATCCAATGGCTCCAGTATGGATGTTGTAGAAATTGATGCTGCTTCCAATAGAGGAATAAATGAAATAAGAGAGCTCAGGGAAAAAGTAAAATATCTGCCTAATATACTGAGAAAAAAAGTCTATATTATTGATGAAGTTCATATGTTAACCACGGAAGCCTTTAATGCGCTTCTCAAGGTTCTGGAAGAGCCTCCTGAACATGTAATATTTATAATGGCCACTACTGAACCAAATAAAGTAATTCCTACTGTAATGTCAAGATGCCAGAGATTTGATTTCTTTCCAATACCAATGGATAAAATCAAAGAGAGGCTGCAGAAAATCGCAAAAAGTGAAAAAATAACCATAAGTGATTCAGCTATGAGCTTAGTTTCTAAATATGCAGATGGCAGCCTGAGAGATGCCGATGGCATATTGGAACAGTTGGCAGCATTTGGTGAGGATAAAATTGAAGTTGCCGATGTTATTTCGCTTCTCGGGGTCACAGATCTTGAGATGCTTTTTGAATTTACAGATATTTTGATTGAAAAGAACTTGACAAAGGGCTTGCTTCTGGTAAATAAAATCACTGGCAGTAATCAAAACCTTAAAGTATTCGTATCCGAGTTTCTGGATCATTTGTATGATTTGTATGTTATTAAAAATTACAATAATCCTTTTGAAATTGTAAATATAAGTGAAGATTATAAAGATAAGTGTCTGGGTCAGGCTAAAAGACTGCAAAAGGAAGAAATAGAGTTTTATATGGAAATGTTTACAGATTTGCTCAAGCAAATCAAATGGGGTGAAGGCTCAAAAGTCTTTTTCAAGTCAGCGGTAGTTAGAGCCATTAATTTTATTGTATTGGATGAAAAAGAAATAGGAAAGAAAACCAGGCTTATGGAGGCGCAGATAGAATCTTTAAGGAAAGAAATTGATAAAATTAATTCAATGCAAGAAGGTTATAAGAATTCTCATAATCATAAAACTGATGTTGATACCAGTGTTTATGAAAATGAAGAAGATGATTTTGATATTATAAATGTCAATGAAATTGATAAGATGGTAAGTGAGGTCGAAATTCAGAGCAAGCATGCAGTAAGTGGGAGCAAAGCTCATAAATCAAAGATTTCTGATGCTGGAGTAGAAAAAAAAGATGAGGAAATTGGTTTGATTAATAATAATCTGGATAAAATCTCGCAGAGTTTAAAAAAGAAGAAAATTTCGGTTCACGCTATGTTTATGGAAGCTGTTCCTTATAAAATAGAAAACGGCACATTGTATTTCTACCTGGATAAAGAAAAAGAATGGCACAGGGACCATTTAAATAAAAGCAAAAATATTGAGTTGATATCCAGTGTGATAAAAGAAGTTACATGTAAGGACTTAAGGGTTAAATTCGAGCTTGGTAAAAAAATGGATAAAACTGATGTAATAAGTGACGTAGAAAGTGAAGCGAGCAGCAAAGTAAGCGGAAAAAGCAGGGCTGAAGATGCAGAAAAAAAAGCCAGTAATAGTTCAAATTCAAAAGACATAAGTAGTAAAAACAGCAGTACAGAAAGTACAGAAGAGGATGTATTCAATTATTTTGAAAAGAAATTTGGTATAAAGGAGTAAAAATTGAGTCTAAACTATGGAAATATGATGAAGCAGGCAAAGATTATGCAGCAAAAATTACTGGAAATCCAGCAAGAATTAAAAAAAATGGAGTTTGAAGCTTCCGCAGGCGGGGGTGCAGTAAAGGTGAAAGTAAACGGTGATCAGGAAATTGTAGAAGTAAAAATTGATAAGGATATGGTTGATTCAGGTGACATGGAAATGATTGAAGATATGGTAATGGTTGCCATAAATGATGCTATAAAACAATCAAAAGATGAAGCTAAAAATAAAATGGCAGGTCTTACCGGCGGTATGAATATACCCGGGCTCTTCTAATGGAAATTATAAATTACCGGTATACTGTAGTAGATTTGTTTACAATTATTAAACCAACTGTAAATTATAAATGGCTTTATATATAAAAAGTGTAGAAAATTTAATAAATGAATTCAGGAAACTTCCGGGAATAGGTCCCAAGTCTGCCAAAAGAATCGTATTCTTTTTGCTCAAGCTTTCTCATAGCGATATTGTAAAATTCTCCAGGGACCTTATTGAGATGAAGGAAAAGGTTAAATTTTGCAGCCAATGTTACAATCTGACAGAAGAAGATATCTGCCATATTTGCAGAGACCAGTCCAGAGATAGAAAAAAAATATGTATAGTAGAGGAAGTAAGTGATGTAATAATTATCGAAAAAACTGGTGAATACAAGGGGTTGTATCATATCCTTGGCGGACTGCTGTCTCCCATAGAAAATGTAGGGCCTGACGAAATAAGAGTACCAGGGCTGCTGGAGCGCGTGAA
>JAUWQC010000216.1 GCA_030611285.1 bacterium
AATTGTAATGCGGTGTAAATTTCCGGACCCGATAGAGATACAGCAGATGCACCAAGTAGAGGATAGAAAGAAGCACCTAAGCCACCGGTTCTGATATTTTTTCCTTTAAAATCTTCTAAGGTACGAATAGGTACTTGAGACATTAAAATTTCTGTGCTGGCAAAATCAAAAGCACCTAGACTGGTAACACCATATTTGGAATACACTTCACTCAATAGAGGAGCAAGTTTTTCTGAACGATAGAAATTTTCACTGAAAGTGCTTATGGGATCACCTGGTCTACCACCGGCAAGAGCAAATACCGGATCCTTGCCTGCCCAATAACCTGACCAAACCATTGCCATTTGAACAACACCATCTCTAACTGCATCAAGCGAATCAAATACCGGGAAAAGAACACCAGCTCCATAAGGTTCAATAATCAAACGACCATTAGATGCTTTCTCGACCATTTCGCAGAAAGGAACAACTGTTTTTTCATATCTAGCAGTTCCAACTAATTGATGGGTAACTGCTCTCCATTTATATACCTTTTCTGCTGCAAAAGAAAAACTAGTAACACATAACAAAGTAATCAGTAAAGAAATTAGTAAAATAATTGAAAAACGTTTCATTTTATTCTCCTTTTTATTATCTATTTTTTAAAATGAAGTTACTCTAATTTTAGTTCTTTCGATTAACACCTCCTTTCTTATTTGTATTTGTGCATTTTAGAAAACTTCGAATCTTTTACTTTTTTTCAAGATTTTTTATGCACACTTTTTTTATTTTTTACCTTTATCCAACACCAGGTTTAGAAAATCTATAATTTAAAACTAATAAACGATACCAATTCATCTAATTTTTCGAGTTTCGGTTTTCCAGTCGCCAATCCCTAACCTCTAACATGATAATATTCCTCTGAAGTATTCCTTCATAATCCTTTACAATACATCTTCTGTCTTCATCTTAATATGCACCAAATAAAGGACGTTGTTTATCGTTTTCTGGTATAAAATCATCTTTTTTATCGAATCCCTCTCTTATATTAAATAATCTCTGCAAGTTATTTGTTCTTCCTCCGATTCGTATCAGATCCTTTCCTTTTAAATTCCAACCGGTTAGTCCTGATAAGAGCTTGGCATATTGTTCTAAAATTACGCCAACACACATAAAGAATTAACATACACCAAGAACATTGGGCATAAATAGACTCCCACGCCTTTACAGGCGTGGTACTCACTTTAGCAGACTATCGTCTGTCCCGACTTGCCGGGAACTTGCTCTCATCCCCACCTTAACAGATGGGGAATTCCCGCTAAATTAAACCATCTTGGAGAATCTTTACAATCCTTCCTTTCCTCTTTTCATCCCAGTGGTCTATCTCGTTGGGATCTGGGATGCCATAAAAGTTACATAATTTCAACCACCCCCGATGAATGAAAAAATCTTGACCTTATCTCCTTCGCATAATCTGTACTCTTTGTTTTGGGGAGAATCATTAACCAAAAATACCATTCCAATCTTATCCGGTATGCTAAAATAACGAGTTAATTCTTGAAGTGTGGTATCTTTATGTAAAATAATCGTATTATCCTCTAAGACTTTCCCCTTAGCATACTTCTCCAGAATAGTATAAAGCTTAACCTTTATTTTCATGGTAAAGTCTCCGGAACATCAAGGCCGAGATATAGTCATAAACCTAAAAAGCTGTATCACAAATTAATTATAAAAAAATTATATTGTTTACTTATCTAATTCAAGCTCCAGTAGCTTTTCTTTTGTTGGAATACCTGTTTCAGCATCCCATCCCCTTGCTTGATAATATTCATCGAGCATACCTTCAAAGTCTTTGATGGTACATCTATCTTCATTTTCATAAAAACCAAAAGCTGGTTTTTGTTTCATTCTTTCGGGCAGCAGATCGTCATCACGTCGAAATCCTTCCCGCATATTGAACAATCGTTGCAAATTCATCACGCGTTCTCCTATCTTTAACAATTCCTGGCCGTCTATATGCCATCCGGTGACTGCTGAAAGAAGTTCGGCAAGATGATCAAGATGGATACCAGCGTACATAAAGAATTTACAAGTATTTAATATGTCTGGTAAGATTAATGCATCCTGAAGAATCTTAACAATTTTCCCCTTGCCTTTCTCGTCCCATCGATCAAGCGTATTTGGATAGGGAACACCATATTTCATCAGACCCCAATCCATCTTCCCTGAGTCATAAGCCATGCCTTCCAGAGGATGGATATGTCACATGCCTCTATTTGCCGTACCATTGGCAACACCCAGCACCTTTCCCGATCTTGGGTAATGGGCTGGCGC
>JAUWQC010000047.1 GCA_030611285.1 bacterium
CTCTTCGCTATTAAAATAGGAATTTGCAGTGTCAATCAAATTAATTCCTGAATCATAAGCAAAACGTATTAGATCTATTGCATCTTTTTGGTCAATTCTAGTTATTTGAATTGCTCCAAAAGCAAGTTCAGAAACTTTTAGGCCTGTTTTTCCTAAAATTTTATATCTCATTTGAATATTCAATAACGAATAATAATAAGTTATTTTACTTGAAAAATAAATTTCAATAGGATTCTATAGTTTTAGAAAAGTAGTTTTCTTTATCAAACCAATCAAATTATCATCAATTGATTTCTCATCTTTGAAACAGCCTTAAAAAGATACCTGTTTTCCCTATGTTCTAAATAAGAATTAGGTTCTATTTTATCAAATGCTCCAAGAGTTTCAACCTTGAAAATATCCGTATCTGTATAGATCTCAGTTAGTCTTATAACCCAGGTTATAGCCTAAAACCAAAATAAAAATTCAGATTCACATTTTAAAACTTTGGTTTTATTATAATTATAATAAAAATGGCTGCCACAAGCTCATTTTTATGCTAAAACTTGTTAAATTGGGTAATTTTTAAATATTTTTGAGAATCTGTAACTATTTAAGCTTATTTAAGGTTAGTGGAGTTAGTCTATAAGCCGGGTTCTAAATAGGATATGGTATGAACCACAAAATCTAGACACCTATCTATCTTAACTCAGAATAAACTTTGCAGGAATTTTTTTCAATTAATATATCCTCAAATTCTTCTGGAGGCATATAGCCCGGTGAAGAATGTAATCTTGTCCTACTGTAAACATCATCTATAAAATAAGGAGTTCTTTCTATAACATCTCCGTATGTTTCATATTCCCATAGATATACTTCTTTAAGATTTTAATGTTTTAAAAAATGATTCAATTGTAGCATTATAATATAGATTTCCCTTGGTAACCATGCTGATTTTAATGTTGTGAGTTTTAAGGAGATTCAAATACTCACCGGAGCAGTATTGAATTCCCTTATCAGAGTGGTAGATCAGATCACTAGTATTCTCAAATAGATGTTGATACCTTACGTTTGACATCCACCTTTTATATTTGATATATTCAATTTGTTAACACTAAGTATCAAAGGAGAAATTTTATGGGAAGAACAACTAAAACCATAAGTTTATCTATACCACCGGAAATGGCAAAAAAAATTAAAGGACTAATGAAGGAGGAGGGGAGAACGAGAAGCGTTTTTATTTCTGGATTAAATTTTTGGGGCAAACCCAGAAAGATTTTATGGTTGGTTAAAGGCATTGACAGAGGTGCATAAAAGGCGTATATTATGAGGGTAAATTAAAGGATGGTCACAATGAGTAAAAGTAAAATAAATATAACATTGGATAAAGATTTAATAGAGTATGCCAAAATTTATGCAGAAGAACAGAGAACATCTGTCTCTGAAATATTTACTCAATTTATTTTAAGCTTAAAACGTGTAAAAGAGGGCGATCCAACTGAAGTAATTCTGTCCGATCCAGATTTTGAAAAGAGTCTTTTAGAAACTATTTCAAGAATAAGATCAGGTAAAGTTAAATGGTTAAGTTATAGAGAAATCTTTTGATGAATGTACTTTTCAGCGATACTTTTGTAAAATCCTTTAAAAAGCTTAGCTCCATAAAGAAGGCAGTAAAAAAGAAAGTAGATATGATTATAGAAGATCCTATTGCCTTAGGTGAACCATTGAAGGGAAACTTTAGGGGGTACTATAGTTGTTCGGTTCGAAAGAATTTCATCATTATTTATTTACATTGTAGTATGTGTCGAAAAAAAGGTGATGATAAAATAGTCACTTGTAATGAATGTAATAAATTTCCAGATGATACAATTAAGTTTATTGCTTTAGGACCACATAATAATGCTTATGGCATAAAATGAAAAAATCATTGGTAAGATAGGCAAATAAGGAAAGGAATTGAAATGGGCAGTTTTTTAGAAAATTTAAAAAATATTTTCACTGTACCAACAGGAGATACTACCTCTAAGTTTGTTACTTTCACGATCAGATGTAACAAATGCGGTGAAGAAATTACAGTAAGAGCGAGAAAGAATAGCGACATATCCAGAGTTTCCGAGGGTGAAAAACTGGCAGGTGCAGAGTATTTCTTAAGAAAGGAAATACTTGGAGAGAAATGTAATAATCTTATATATATTGAAGTCTCTTTTGGACCTGGTTTTAATATTATTTCAAAGGAAATCAGCGGTGGAAAATTTGTAGAGTAGAACTTAGATAAATATATTTTTTATGTTACAATCTTAGGAGTATTATTAGTAATATTATAAAATCTTTGGTAGGAATCTTTTTAAAAAATGAATTTTTCTAAAGATTTGAGCGTGGTCATTTTAGCTGCCGGTAAAGGCAAAAGAATGAAGTCAGAAATTCCCAAAGTACTTCATCAAATATTAGGTCAACCAATACTCTATTATGTGTTATCTCTAGTTGGTAAATTAAATCCTAAAAATATATTTACAGTTGTAGGCTGCAGGAAAGAACTGGTTAGCGAATATATAAAGAATAATTTTCCTCAAACCAAAACTGTTACCCAGGAAAATCAGCTGGGCACTGCTCATGCTGTTTGTATGATAAAAAGAAGAAAAGGGGAGGATTTTGGAAAGAATATTTTAATACTACCCGGCGATAGTCCATTGGTTAATATAGAAACCTTAAGGAAATTGGTTGAAAAAAGAATCAATTCCGGCAGCGCAGCCTGTGTGATTATCTCCATAGTTCCTGATCCTGAAGGATATGGGAGAATTATAAAAGACAGAAATGAAAATATAGTAAAGATTGTTGAGGAAACTGATGTCAGCCCTGAAGAGAGAAAAATATGTGAAGTAAATTCTTCTATTTATTGTTTTGATACAAAATCTTTATTTGAGGATATTGAAAAGATTAACACCAAAAATATCCAAAAAGAGTACTATTTGACAGATATTATTGAAATGCTTATTAAAAATGGCAAAAAAGTAAACTGTTTTAAAACTCCAGACTACCAGGAGGTTATGGGTATAAATGACAGATTACAGCTTTCGGAAGTAGAAAATATTATGCAAAGGAAAATTAATGAAAGTTTAATGAAAAATGGGGTAACTATAATGGATTCCGGTTCATGTTATATTGAAAGCTCTGTAGTTATAGATAAGGATGTAATCATTGAACCTCCATGTTTTATCAAGGGTAAAACCAGGATTGGAAAGAACTCTAGTGTAGGTCCTTTCTGCCAGGTTACGGATACCGATATAGGTGAAGGCACCAGGATAAATGCCTCGGTTATACTCGGTTCTGTTATTGGAAATAATAATAATATAGGTCCCTACAGCTATATAAGGCCCGGTACCGTGACCGGGTCCAATGTGAAAATTGGAGCATTTTGTGAAGTTAAAAAATCTAAGATTGCCGGGGGAAGCAAGGTTCCTCACTTAAACTATATAGGAGATACAGAAATTGGATCAGGAGTAAATATTGGCGCATCATCAGTTACGGTTAATTATGATGGTTTTAAGAAAAGTAAAACTATTATTGAAGATGATGTGTTCATTGGCTCGGACACAATGCTTATAGCTCCGGTTAAAATAGGAAAGGGAGCTATTATTGCTGCGGGGTCGGTTATATGCCAGGATGTTCCTCCAAATTCTATGGCAATAGAGCGTGGGAAGCAAAAAAATATAAAAGATGGCGCAGTAAGGTATAGAGATAGAAAAAAATTAAAAAATACAAAAGTATAAATAATTTAAGGCAGGGAATATGAAAGATAATAAAATCAATAAAAGAATGATGCTCTTTTCAGGGTCATCTTATCCTGGTCTGACAGATAAGATTGCAGAGGAATTGGGAATTAATGCTGGGAAAGTTACCAGAACTAAATTTAAAAACGGCGAGGTATATGCAAAGTTTGATGAAAGCGTAAGGGGCGCAGATGTATTTGTAGTGCAAACATGCTGTGAACCTGTAAATGATAATATAATGGAATTACTCATAATGATAGATGCCCTGAAAAGGGCTTCTGCGGGGATGATAAATGCTGTGATTCCTCATTATGGATATGCGCGTCAGGATAAAAAATCAGAAGGAAGAGAACCAATAACTGCAAAATTATTTGCCAACTTACTTTCAGTAGCAGGAATGGATAGGGCCATACTTGTTGACCTGCACTCTGCTACTATTCAGGGTTTCTTTGATGTACCGGTAGACCATGTTACTGCCATACCTATAATAGACAAGTATTTTAAAGAGAAAAAAATTAAAAATGGTGTAGTGGTAAGTCCTGATGTAGGAGGTGTAAAAAGGGCAAGTATTTTTGCTAAAAGACTTCATTTTCCTCTTGCTATACTGGATAAAAGAAGGCCTGCTCCTAATATGGCGAAAATAGAACATATAGTAGGAGATGTAGAAGGAAAAGAAGTCATAATTTTTGATGATATGATAGATACAGGGGATACAATACTGAAGGCTGTTGATATGTTAGTAAGACATAAGGCAAAGAAAGTTTATGTCGGTGCGACCCATCCCATTTTTTCGGGTAATGCTATAGAAGAATTAGAAAATTCAAAAGTTGATGAGATAGTAGTGATGGATACTATTCCATTAAATAAAGAATGTAAATCTGATAAGATAAAAGTACTTTCCATTGCATCTCTTCTTGCAAAAACCATAAAAAAAGTTTATCATTGCAAGTCTGTAAGCGAGTTGTTTAAGGGCGAAAATTTAGTTTAATCTGTAAACATAAAGGTAGGTGCAGCAATAGATGGAAAATATAGCTTTGGCGGTAGAAAAAAGAAATGACAGTGAAATAAAAAGTAAGGCATCAAAAAGATTAAGAAATAAACATTATATACCTGCGGTTGTATATGGTTTAAAGGAAGAGCCAGTTAGCGTTAAGATAAGGGAAAAAGAATTTAAAGACCTGGTAAAAGGCAAAAGCATTTACAGCCTAATTTTTAATCTGCATATAGATGGTGCAAAAAAGAATAGGAAAGAAACAGTTTTAATAAAAGAATTTCAGAGAAATCCCATCACTAGAGAATTTCTGAATGTGGATTTTTTAAGAATACAGATGAAGAAGGAAATTGAAACTACTGTTCCTATCCATATTATTAATGAAGAAGTAGCTGTAGGAATTAAAGATGGTGGCGGTGTTCTGCAGCACGGCCTGAGGGAGCTGCATATCTCCTGCTTTCCTGCAGATATTCCAGATTATATCGAATATGATATAAAAGACCTAGATATGGGTGTAGCAATTAGGGTTTCAGATATTAATATTTCTGATAAAATAAAAATATTGAATGATCCTGAAGAAGTAGTAGTTTCAATAATTCATCCGACCCAACTGAAGGAAAAAGAATTGGTTGCTGAGGAAGAGGCTGAAGAAGAGGTTGTTGAGCCTGAGGTAATCGGTAAAGAAAAAGAAGAATTAGCAGAAGAAAAAGAACATCCAAAGGAAGAGGGACATCAAGGACATCAGAAAGAAAAAGGTTCCAGGGAAAAATAATTATTATGATTTTAATTATTGGTCTTGGCAATCCCGGGAAAGACTATGAATTTACAAGACACAATATAGGTTTCAAAATTATTGATAAGTTTGCAGATAGTTTTGAGAAAAAAAGCTGTTACCGGAAATTTAATTCTTTAGTTGCTGAATCCTCGTATGATGGTAAGAAATTAATACTTTTAAAACCCCAAACCTATATGAACAGCAGTGGAACTGCAGTTGCTATGTGCTGCAATTTCTTACGTAAGCAAATTAATTCAATACTGGTGATTCATGATGATATTGATATTGGATTTGGAGAGATCAGGTTAAAGACAGGCGGTGGTACTGGCGGACATAAAGGACTGGAATCAATAGCAGATAAACTGGGGAACTATGATTTTGACAGGCTGCGGTTTGGAGTAGGGAGACCCCCGGGCAGGCAGGATGCGGCAGATTATGTGCTTGAAGAATTTAACAGGAATGAAAAGGAAGAGGTTGAAATCAGCGTACAGAGGTCAATAGATATCATAGGGGATTACCTGACAGAAGGTATTGAATATGCTATAAATAAATATAACTAAAAACGCTTGTATTTTTGCCCTTTACCTTGTTTTTATCTTACACTTCTGATTAATTGTGCTTGACTTTTTTTATAAAACATTAAAAGTGATAATATGACAAAATATAAATATTCAATTATACCCTGCCCTGTTCAATATAAAGAAGGGGAAGGGTTTTTCTATTTAGATAGCTCAGTTTCAATTTATTCAGATACGGTATATATTGCCCAGGCAAACATACTGCAAAAATTAATACTGACCGATACTAATCTGAATTTAAACATAACAGAGAACAGCGAGCAGGATGATCTTATACGGCTTGTAGTTGATAGCAATATCACCCATCCGGAAGCTTATATGCTGGAAATATCCAGTGACAGTATCACAATTTCAGCTTCAACAGATAAGGGCATTTTTTACGGTATCCAAACACTGCGCCAGATAATTTTCCAATGTCCCGACAGACAACTGGCGGCAGCCACAATTGAAGATGCCCCCCGGTTTGAATGGAGAGGCTTACATCTTGATGTAAGCCGGCATTTTTTTCCTGTTTCGTTTATATTTAAACTTCTTGATACAATGTCATTTTATAAGCTTAACCGGTTTCACTGGCATCTTACTGATGATCAGGGCTGGAGAATAGAAATCAAGCAATATCCGGAGCTAACTGAAACCGGTGCTTATAGAAAACAGAAAGACGGCTCTATATATGGTGATTATTACTCCCAGGAAGAAATAAAACAGGTGATTGCCTATGCTGAAAAACTTCATATCGAAGTAATACCGGAAATTGAAATGCCGGGACATGCTGTTGCTGCAATTGCAACTTATCCGGAATTATCCTGCCGGCAGGAAAAGATTCCAGTCTGGAATGAGTGGGGTATTTCCGATGATATCTTTTGCGCCGGGAAAGAGCAGACTTTTACTTTTCTGGAAAATGTCCTAGATGAAGTAATTGACCTTTTCCCTGGAAAGTATATCCATATAGGGGGTGATGAATGCCCTAAAAAAAGATGGAAGCAGTGTCCCGACTGCCAGAAGCGTATTAAACAGGAAAACCTGAAAGATGGATTTGAGCTGCAAAGTTACTTTATAAAACGGATCAGCTCTTATCTGGAAGGTAATGGCAAGAAAGTAATTGGC
>JAUWQC010000159.1 GCA_030611285.1 bacterium
TGGATAAGAATCATATTCATCTTCTCTCTAGTACCCACCTTAAAATATCACCAGGGGAAATAATGTGAATATTCAAAAGTATTACTGCAAGGGAGATATTCTGAAGGCATCCGGAGATCAAAAAAGAACTATAGGGTGGAGAATTTTGGTCTGATGGATACCATATTGCAACTGTTGGTGAGAGAGGAAACTGGTCAAAAGTGGAAAAGCATATACATGAACCTCCCCCGCTTTACCGGACACCAAAATAAGGCTATAATAAAACAATTGGAGGTTCAAATAATATGGAATTAAATGAATCAAAATTGGGACTCAAAGGTTCACCTACTAGAGTAGTAAAAATTGCTTATTCTAAAGTTGTCAGAAAAGGAACAATTCTTAAGGTAAATGATGAAGAAACTTTAAATGAAGCTGTTAGTCAAATGATAAAATTTATGCGTAAAAAAGAATTAATTTAAGGAGGAAGTTATCAATGGATTATCATGGTGTATGGACTATAGCAGAGACAAATCTAGGAAAAATTAAAGAAGTATCATTTGAATTATTAAACAGAGGGCGAAAGTTAGCTGATAAATTAGGCACAGAATTAGCCTCGGTTTCAATTGGTAATAATATTAATAATAATGATATTCAGGAACTTATTTATAGAGGAGCAGATAAAGTATATGTAATTAATGATCCCCAGTTAGAGAATTTTATTGTCGAAAATTATACTAATGTCCTGGAAGATTTAGTAAATGAATATCGACCAGAAATTATAATTGCTGCCGCTACAACCAGTGGACGAAGTTTAATGCCTTATCTTTCTGTAAAAGTTAATGCAGGATTAACCGCTGACTGTACCGGACTTGATATTGAAGAAAAAACCGGTAATCTTTTGCAGACAAGACCAGCCATCGGCGGTAATATTCTAGCAACAATTAAGACACCTAAAAATAGACCACAGATGGCTACGGTGAGGCCTAAATCAACTAAACCCGCTCCCAGGGATGACAATCGAACCGGTGAGATTATTAATGTTGCTCTCAAAACTGAGTTAATTGATGGTAGAGTAGAAAGCTTAGGTTGTAAGAAAGACGAGCAAGAAGATGTAAATATTCAGGATGCAGATATAATAATTTCCGGTGGCAGGGGGTTAAAAAAAGGAAAAAATTTTAGCCTGATTCGTGAACTAGCTCAACATCTGGATGGAGTTGTCGGGGCATCCAGAGATGCAGTTGATAGGGGTTGGATTTCATACCCCCACCAGGTCGGTTTAAGTGGGAAAACAGTACTCCCTAAATTATATGTAGCAGTAGGTATTTCAGGGGCTATTCAACACTTGGCAGGTATGAAGACAGCAGATAATATTATTGCTATTAATAATGACCCTGAGGCACCAATCTTTAAAGTAGCTGATTTTGGAATAGTGGGGGATCTATTTGAAATTTTACCAATTTTAAATGAACAACTGGCAATGGAGGCCAAGGGAAATGAAATATAATCCGCTAACCAAGGAAATTATTGATGAATTAGTTGAGATTGTAGGTAGAAAAAATGTTATTAGTGATAAGGAAAAGATAGAAACTTATTCTCATGATGAAACATCAGCAGATCAATATGCCCATATGCCAGAAGTAGTAGTAAGACCTAAAACCACAAAAGAGATAGCAAAAATTGTTAAATTAGCCAATAAGGAATTGATTCCCATTACTCCCAGGGGAGCAGGTAGTGGTCTTTCCGGAGGGGCAATACCTGTATTTGGTGGTATTGTAATCTCAACGGAAAAAATGAACCGGGTTTTAGATATAGATTACAATAATATGATGATGGTTTTGCAACCAGGGGTAGTTACTAATGATATTAATGAAGAGATAGCCGAACATGGATTATTTTTTGCTGGTTATCCTATGAGTGTAGAGACCTGCTATATTGGTGGCAATGTTGCCGAAAATGCTGGTGGAGGTAAAGCAGTTAAATATGGAGTTACCGGACGTTATGTTATGGGTTTAGAAGTAGTTATTCCAACCGGAGAGGTACTAGAATTGGGAGGCAAAAGAGTTAAAGATGTAACCGGTTATGACTTAAAACAGCTAATAGTGGGTTCAGAAGGAACTTTAGGTATTGTGACCAAAATAATTATTAAATTATTGCCCTTACCGGCTGTAAAGGAAGACCTACTGGTATTATTTACAGATGTTAAATCAGCTATTAACATAGTTCCTGAGATAATGACCGGTGCTCGGATTATACCTACTTCTATTGAGTTTATGGATAAGCTTTCAGTAAAAACATCCTGTGAATATTTAAATGAACATTTACCTTATCAACAGGCCGGGGCTATGTTATTAATAGAGGTTGATGGTAATACAGAAGAACAGGTAGAAGCAGATGCAGAGATTATCGGTGAATTATGCCTGGATAAGGGAGCAATTGAGGTCTATGTAGCAGACAACTACACTACACAGGAAAGGGTCTGGAGCGTACGACGAAATATAGCCGAGGCCTTTAAGGTAGTTAGTCCTCATCAGAGTTTAGAAGATATTGTGGTTCCCATTGCAGCTATTCCTGATTTGATGCCAGAACTGGAGAGAATTTCTGACAAATATAATATTCAAATCCCTTGTTACGGACATGCTGGTGATGGTAATCTCCATGCTACTCTGGTTAAGAATCCTGAAAGCTCTATGCAAGAATGGTATGAGATTGAGAAAAAAGCCTTAAGAGAGATATATCAAGCTACGAAAGAGTTAGGTGGTACTATTAGCGGAGAACATGGGATAGGTTTAAAGCGGAAACCATATATGAAAATTGTAACTAGCCCGGTTGAATTAGAGTTAATGCGCAAGATTAAGAAGGCATTTGATCCTAATAATATTATGAATCCTGGTAAGATTTTTGATTTATAATAAAATTCCTAAATGAAAGGGGAAGTAGGAATTTATGCCTAAAGTGAAATTATCCTATGGGAAGAAAAGTATAACTATAGATATTCCTGAAGATAGATTAGAAGGTATTCTTGTTTCCAAAGTTAATAAATATAGTACCGAAGAATCAGAAGAGGATATAGTAAAAAAAGCTATAATTAACCCGATAGGGGTACCTCGATTAAAAGACTTGGCTCGAGATAAAAAAAAGATTGTAGTAATTTCTAGTGATCATACTAG
>JAUWQC010000236.1 GCA_030611285.1 bacterium
GGATATTCGGGATTGGGTGATTCCACAGTAGAAAAATCCGGGTCGGGTGTGACCTGTTCCTCCACCACAAATACATTGGTAAAGCCTCGTTCCTTTAATATTTTCCTTATAGGAATATTCCCCGCTCCATGAAGGGGGGTGTAGACTATCCTGATAGATTTATCTATCTGGTTATCATTTCTGATGGCAAGCTCTTTTACTTTACGCAGGTAAACCTCATCCACTTCCGGGCCAATTACATTAAACAGGTCTTTTTGGACGGCGGTGGGGCGGTCAAGTCTTTTAATCAGAGAATAGTCTTTTATCCGGTTGATGTGGGCGATTACTCTATCGGCAATCTCCGGAATTATCTGTCCGCCATCTAGCCCGTAGACTTTATAGCCGTTGTATTCCGGGGGGTTGTGGCTGGCGGTAACCACTATGCCAGCTGCTGCCCGGAGATAACGGACGGCAAAGGAAAGCTCGGGAGTAGAACGGATATCCTCAAAGAGATATGTTTTGATGTTATTAGCATTAAGGACTAAGGCGGTAGTCTCGGCAAATTCACGGGATTTGTGGCGGCAGTCATAGGCAATGACCACACCGCGGTTTAAGTATTCCTGGGGGTTGGAGCTCTTTTGTTCTTTTGTTTTTCCGATAAGGTAATTGGCCAAGCCTTGAGTCGCTCGAGAAACAGTATAGATATTCATCCGGTTGGTGCCCATACCGATTTTACCGCGTAGACCTCCGGTACCGAACTGGAGGTCTTTGTAGAAACGGTCTTTAATTTCCTCTTCGTTGCCTGCAAGGGCACGCAATTCTTCTTTGGCTTGTTGGTCAAAGTAGGGATCTTTTAACCATAAATTATATTTTTCGAGATAGTGCATTTTTTGAGAATTTCCTCCTTTAAGTGTAAAATATAGGTTACAAGTTGCGAGATGCAAGGTACAAGATGTGCATCTAGTATATATTAAAGAAAGAATGTCATATAGTCAAGAGTGATGCCAAAGCTGATTTTTAGTTTTTAGATAGAGATTGCTTCGCCTACTTTCAGTAGGCTCCATTAGACTATTAAGGTACGGGGCGGATTTATCCGCCCCGTAATCCCGGGTTTGATAAATCAAACCCCTACATTTCAGGAATGACAGGCGAGACGCCTGTCGTACGATTTTAAAAAAAATAAGCTTATCTTTTTGGAGAAAAAATAGCCTATCTTTTTTTATTATTAATCATTTATACTTTTTAAAACTTGTTTAACAATCTTCGGATGCAATATTTTACTTGTATGAAAAGGTACAATTATTCTTCTCTCCCCTTTTCTGTATATCCTGTGACTGCCTTTGCTTCTAACCATTTTAAACCCAGCCTTGAGCAACAATTTTTCTGCTTCCTGAGCTTTTAATCTCGGTAGTTTAGCCAACTTGCACCTCTAATGAGGTAGTTAAAATTTCTTTACTTAAGAAAGTTTTTATTTCTTCCTTTGATAATGTCTCTAAGTATAGCTCAATAGCTTCTTTTATATTGCTTAAAACTTCTTCTAAAGAATCACCTTGTGTTTGGCAACCTTCTAATTCAGGGCAATAAGCATAATAACCATATTCATCCTTTTCAATAATCACGCTAACCTTATAAGATATATTCACCTTTCCTGCCTCCTTCTAGCTTATAATATAATAGCAGATAAAAATTTTATTCAACTGTTAGAATTCTTAAAATTTTAATGTCAAAAATATAATTAATTTAATATCTAATATATTTTATATAATATCAAATCTTTAGAAATATGCAAATTTTCGCAGGAATGACAGAAAAAACAAACGGGTTTGATGTAAAATAGGGACGGTTCTATTTTATCAATTAATTCAAGTCTGAGTTTTCAATTATCTTTTTAGGATTAGTTTGAACTAAGTCCCAGGCAGCATCTTGGCCGATAATTTTGGATGCTTCTGCTGCTGCTTTAGATAAAACGGTATTTCTTCCCGATTCCGAATCAGAGTGGGCATCACTGGCTATGCAATAGGCAAGACCATTAGCTAAAATATCCTGGGAAAATTTTTCAATCTTTGGTCCAAAAGCGCCACATAAACTTGATGCAGTTAATTGTGCTAAAGCGCCTTTTTGAATTAAATTGGC
>JAUWQC010000121.1 GCA_030611285.1 bacterium
TCTTTTCTTGTGGACATCTATGCCCACCGCTAAAGTGGAAGAGTTCTTTGTCTTCATCGTAAACTCCTAAGTTAGTATTTTGCCTATTCGGCAAGGGATAGTTCTTTTATCCATAATATTAAATATTCTGCAATAATAAAACGGGTCAATAGGCAGATTGTATAGTGTCTGCCGTCCTACTTTGTTTGATAAAGATTTAGTAGGGTACCCAAATTTATTATACACTAGGAGGTGAGGAAATATCTAGGTTAGGTATCTCGAAAACAAAAGATTAGCTAAGGAGAATTAAAATGAAATATCGAAAAAGGTTAGTTTTGTTTTTGGCGGCGTTAACATTTATTAGTTTGGGAATTACGCAGACAATACTCGCAGCTAAGATAACACTGAAAATGTGGATCCACTCCAATCCTCGTTATGTAGCATTTCAAGAAGAGATGGTTTCCAAGTTTGAGAAAATTGAGCCAAACGTAAAAATTGAGACAGAGGTTTTCCCTTATTCCAATCTACGGGATAAGGTAGTGGCAGGTTTTGTCGCTGAAATGGAACCAGATCTTCTCGAAGTTCCTTCAATATGGGTGATCTTCCCAGCAGCAACTGGAAAGTTAAATCCTATTCCATCAGATGTATTGACTCCTCAAGAGCTAAAAGAAAAATTTTACCAGTCTTCGTTAGAGAGGGCAGCTTGGGAAGAAAACGGCAGGACGATTTATTATGGAATACCTGCCAACGTTAATATTGACTGGGGACCAGCCGTAGTTGTCAATAAAGATATGCTGGATAAAGCAGGGATTAAGAAGGATTGGGTTGAATGGGATGACTTTATAAGGGATGCACAGAAACTCACTATAAAAGATAGCGCAGGTAAGCTAATTCGTTCAGGATGGGAGATAACTACTGCTGCTAGTGGGCCGATGGCTTTTAATACCTTTCTTTACCAGCTTGGAGGAAAAGTATATAATGAAGACAATACAGTTGCCTTCGACTCACCCATTGGGAGAAAAGCTCTTACGATGCTAAATGATATTGTGAATAAATATGAGATTGATAGTGTTGAGCTGGGAGCGACAGCTGCTCTTGGGATGGGAACAGCCGCTATGGATCACTGGGGATCTTGGCTTACAGCATCGTATGAGGATGATTTTCCTGATTTGAATTGGGAGTACGTAAGAATTCCCACTTTAGGGTCTGAGTTTCCTTGGTTTGATTGTTGGGATGTTTGGGGGTGGTACGTAACGTCAAAATGTGAGTATAAAGAAATGGGGTGGGAGTTTATGAAATTGCGACTAGAAAATGCTGCTCAATTTGGATTGACTACTTACGAACTCCCAGCATATATTCCTGCAGCGTTAAGCCCAAAAATAGCTACTGATCGCAGATTCGTAACTTGGGTACCCCTTGTCCCATACCAAAAAACACCGTTCCATGGTATGGGAGTGGAAGAGATAAGAAAGGCAATGGAAGATATGCTAGTAGGAGTATGGTTAGAGAAATATTCAGTTGATGAAGCCATAACTATTGCTGCAGAGAAAATAAATGCAATAAGAACAAGGTATGGAGAGATAAGGTAAAGAAGTTAAATTTATGAATAAGCAAAGGCCTCCGTTAAGTTGGGGGCCTTTGCTTGAAGTAGTAAGAACAAGATGAGAAAACACAAAAAATTAAAGGTATTAATAATTAGTATAATTACCTCTATAGCGGCGGGGGTTATAATAATTCCGTTTATTTGGATGTTCTTAAGTGCTTTTAAACCATCTGAAGAAATTATGAGAGTTATACCAACTTTTTTTCCAGAAAATCCTACTTTCGGAGCATTCAAAAAAGTTTTTAAGCTTTTACCATTCGCTCTCTTTTTTAGAAATAGTATAATTGTATCTATTACTGTAACGTGTTCAGTATTATTTTCCTCTTCGTTAATAGGGTATTGTCTTGCAAAATTTAGATTCTTAGGGAGAGACATTCTTTTTTTACTTGTACTTTTGACGATGGTTCTTCCTTTTGAAATAATAGTGATACCTCTTTTTATTCTAATACGGGACCTCCGGATGATAAATTCTCTTCAAGGTTTGATACTACCATTCGTAGTAGATTCTTTTGGAATATTTCTATGTACACAGTTTATATTAGGAATCCCTTCAGATTATATGGATGCTGCCAGAATAGACGGTCTCTCAGAATGGGATATTTATTTGCGTATCATTATTCCTTTAATAAAACCTGTATTATCTGCCTTATGTATTTTTTGCTTTTTTTGGCAATGGGGTTTCATATTGTGGCCATTAGTAGTAGCATCTTCAGATAAAGTAAAAACCATACCTTTAGGGATTATGCTTCTTCAGACCCAGAGGGGATTCATTTATGATCTCACTCTTGCAGCAGCATCTATGACTATTGCTCCTACTTTAATAATATTTATAATCATGAGGAAATATTTTGTGAAGGGCGTGGCTTTATCAGGTCTAAAAGCATAACTATAATTTTATTTTTAAGGATTGGGGAGGGGTAAAGATATCATAATATGAGCTAATGAGTACCAATGTGTGTTTTATAGGATTTAAGGATGTTCAAAGGAGTGAGAGAAGGATTTGACGCAACGCTACCTTAAAGAGCGAGAAAGTAAATGAAATTTTTAAAATCAAGAAAAAAAATTAATGCAAAAACAAAATTTCTTCTTTCTGCGTTATTACCTTTCATAGCGTTATTTTTACTTTTTAAAATCTTTCCTATAATAAGACTATTTACTTTAAGTACACAGGATGGATTTCTTAAAGCAATGGGACGTCCTTCTTGGGTGGGGTTTAATTTTTATTTAGAAGCATTTCATGATGATTTATTTTGGATAAGTTTAAAAAATTCTCTGGTTTATACAGGAATTTATGTAACTATAATTTTCTCTGGTTCTTTTTTAATTGCTTTAGGTTTATCTAAGGTAACTAAGAAACTACGTGATAATTTACTGTTGTGTTACTATTCTCCTTTAATGACTAATATTGCAGCAGCTGGGGTTCTTTTTATTTATTTCTATGAACCTCAGTTTGGATTGTTTAATTTTCTTCTTTCCTGCTTACATTTACCACGCTTAGGATGGTTAGCAGATCCCAAAACTGCTCTTTTTTCTGTTGTCATAGTGGAGATATGGCGGAATCTCGGTTTCTTCTCAATAATTTTTTTAGCGGGTATACAGAATATCCCTTCTGTATACATAGAAGCTGCTGAAATAGACGGCGCTGGATTATGGAAAAAATTTTTTTATGTGACCATCCCTTTATTAAAACCAACTATACTACTTATATTGGCTATCTGTACTATCAACGCAATGAAGGTATTTGAACCGATCTATGTACTAACTACTACGTCAGCTCAGCAACCAGGAGGACCTCTTGATAGCACAAATGTGATGGCTCTTAATATTTATAATACCGCCTTTAAATATTCAAGACTTGGGTACGGGTCAGCTCTTGGCATAATATTGTTAGCTATTGTAGGTATATTTATGTATTTTCAAGTACGTATTATGAAAACAACATGGGAATATTGAATCTAAATTTTTCTTACTATTCAGGCACCCCCCTTTTTCCTAGTCTAAAATCACTTTGCCCCAACCTTGAAAGAATTAGCGAATTTTCCTCTTGCTCCACTTCCGCCAAGACAAAAGATAGGGTAAGGATTTTTCGGCCACTTTCAGGTACGAAATGTTTTGCTTGTTGTTTTGGCAACTTCAAAATAGTAACCGAATACCCTGCAAAGTATCATCAACATTGAATTCCTTAAAGGACTGGACTTCTCTTTGTTCTTATGATACAATAAGAATATGAAAAAGACCAT
>JAUWQC010000279.1 GCA_030611285.1 bacterium
AGAACGGATCCTCTCATAGTCCTTGCATATTTTACCCAACCGACAATAACTATAGCCAGAATTATTGTGCCCACACCATGATTTTTCAAAATTGCCAAAAATAACATAGCTATTAATGTAGTAGAAAATGAAAATATTACATCCGCTAACCTCATTGTTAAAATATCTAACCATCCTCCATTAAATCCTGCTAAAAGCCCAATAGCCACACCTATTATTCCAGCAATAATAATCACGCTAAAACCAACAGTAAATGATGTTCGGCACCCATAAAGTATAGTGCTTAATATATCTCTCCCCTGATCATCGGTACCCAAAATAAAAGGAGCTTCCCCGCCTTCCATCCAGATGGGTGGTTTTAGAGAATTTTCCAAATAGAGACCTTTCATATCATAAGGATTCTGCGGAGCAATTGTAGGAGCAAAAACGGCTGCAATTAACATAATTACAAGAATTAAAGAACCTGTTACTGCCGATAAATCTTTAATATAATGACGGAATTCTTTTGATTTGAAAATACTAATCATATTTTATATCCTATTCATATCTTATTTTAGGATTAATGAACCTATACAAAATATCTACAAAAAGATTTATACAGAGAATAATAATAGAAGTAAGCATTATATAGGCCACTATAACCGGATGATCTGTTTCGTATACTGCTGTTAGTAATAAATATCCTGTCCCGGGCCATTGAAATATACTTTCTGTAACTATTGAACACGCTATCACTTCCCCAAATTGCAGACCTGCCATCGTTACTCCCGGTATAAGTGCATTTCTTAATGCATGTTTAAATATTACAATTCTTGGTGGTAAGCCTTTCGCCCAAGCTGTTCTTATATAATCTTCCCTTAGTACTTCTAACATTCCTCCTCTGGTCAATCGGAGAAGTACTGCTAATTGATATATACCTAAAGTGAAAGCGGGAAGGATTAAATGCTTAAGACTATCTATGGTAAAAAAACCTGTCCTCCAATTTCCTGCTATTTTTATCACTTCGCCCCGTCCAAAGCAGGGTAAAAACCCCAATTTAACTGAAAAAATCATAATAAATAATATTCCAATCAAAAAAGTAGGAATTGAAATGCCAAAAAGCGATCCAGCCATAACAAACCTATTTATAAAATATCGAGGATTTAATGATACTATCACTCCAAGGCCAATTCCTAATATAAGAGAAATGAGCATAGCACTAATAGCCAATTCAATACTCGCCGGTAACCTTTCCAAGATAAGACCAAGGACAGGAATTTTAGCAACATAAGATAATCCAAAATTACCATGAAGGGCATTTTTTAGGAAAATAGAATACTGGATATAAAAAGGTTTATCTAAACCCATTTTACTTCTAACTTCCTCTTGTTGTGCCTGTGTTGCATACCTACCAGCCAAGGCAAGTACCGGGTCTCCAAAATACTGGAAGATAGTAAAACAAACAAATGAAACAACAAGAAGGACCATAATCCCTTGTGTTAATCTTGTAATAATACATTTAGTCATAATAAAATAAAGAATGGCTGAGGCCAAAATTAACTAAACTGATTT
>JAUWQC010000147.1 GCA_030611285.1 bacterium
ATTTGGCCTCCAATCAAAGTTGAACATACAATCTTAAAATGGCATTTAATCAAACCTTCTGAAGAAATTTTAAATAAAATGAAATTATTTAAGCATAGTAGTATTTTAGAAATAGTTCGTATAGCATTTCATAAGGGGGAGCCAACATCATTAGAATATACTTATGTACCTAAGGATATAAGCAAGTATTTTATGGATAAAAGAGAGTTATTTGAAAGCAAATATGTTTATGATGTCTATAAAACAATACCGGATATTTTCTTGGATAATTCACGAATATCTATAAAACCAGTACTTACAGATAAAACACAAGCTAAAATATTAGGAATTGACATTGGAGACCCACTACTTTTATGGGAGAGGATTACTCTGTCTAAAGATAAAAAAGTTGTTGAATTTTCGAGATTTTTCGCACGCGGAGATAAATGTAATTATTACTTAGAATTTCACAAATAAACTAAAAATAGTATATTTTAATATTTCAAATAAATAAAGAAGGGGGTGTTTATGAGTACTGTTATACTAGGCAGTAATCAAATTAAGGGCGTACTAAATATGAAATATGTTATCGACATAGTTGAGAAAGTTTTACAAGATCATGGTAACGGAAAAGTCATAATGCCGCCCAAAATTAATCTTAACTTAGGAGAGAGAGGAGAGTGGCCTGCATATTGGGGTTCATGCAATTCAATGCCTGCATATGTCCATTCACTGAATGCAATGGGTATAAAATTTGCTACAGATTTAAGAAAAATTCTGAAAAAGGTCTTCCGTTTATCTTAGCAACCATTATATTATGTAACCCCCAGACTGGGTATCCACTTGCAGTAATGGATGGTACTTATATCACAGCTATGAGGACTGGTGCAGCAGCGAAATACCTTGCAAAGAAGGATGCAAAAACTTTAGGTGTCATAGGTGCTGGGTTACAGGGCAGGATGAGCATCATGGCTATAAAGGAAGTGTTTGACATAGAAAAGGTTAAAGTGATGGATATACGGAAAGAAATAGCACAGAAATATGCAGAGGAAATGAATGAAGAACCAGGCTTAAAAGTACAGGCGGTTAAAACAAACATGGAAGTAGTAGAAGGTTCAGATATTGTTGTTACGGTAACAACAGCTGACAAACCACTCGTAAAGAAGGAATGGCTGAAAGAAGGTGCGCTCGTAATATCAGTAGGGTCATATCAAGAGTTGGATGCACTGATACCAATTACAACGGATAAGCTTGTTGTGGATAGCTGGGTACAGAATACCCACAGAGGAGAGCTCATTAAATTAATAAAAAGTGGAAAAATAAATAAAAAAGATATATATGCTGAACTTGGAGAAATAGTGGCAGGGAAGAAGGTAGGCAGGGAAAACAACGGAGAAATGATATGTACCTGCCTTATAGGCGTGGCTTCACTCGATATGGGTATAGCAAGATTTGTATATAACGAACTCAAGAGTAGAGATGACACTATAAAATTTGAACTCATATAAAAATAAAAAATCTTATAATTCCATATAAGATTAGGGGGACAAAATGCTAGGTGTAAATAACTTTGATGTATTTGATGTAATCGGTCCAATAATGATAGGACCCTCCAGTTCACATACTGCAGGGGCTATTCGTATAGGCCAGATTGCAGGCCAACTATGTAATTATGAACCTCAAGAGATAACAGTTTTATTTCACGGTTCTCTTGCTAGCACATACTCCACCCATAAAACAGATGTGGGCATAGTAGCAGGGATATTAGGTATGAATACAGATGACGGACGAATTAGGCACTCTATAGAAATAGCAAGTAATGCAAGCATCAAAGTAAAATTCCAAAGCATAAACATCAAAAATGCACATCCCAGTACTATTATCATAAAACTTAAAGATAGAGAAGGTGCTGAAATACGTATTCAGGCATGTAGTATAGGTGGAGGGAATATCTTAATTGAAGAGATAAATCAGTATAAAGTCAATCTAGACGGCAAGCGGGACTGCCTGTTTGGACGGGCAAGCATTACTGGAAGCCAGCTTAAAAAAATCTTTAAAGATGTCTTAGGAAACGAGATAAATACCTTAGAATTTAGTTCAAGAAGTGAATATACAGAATTTAAACTATTAGCTAGGAGTCCAATAACCGCAGAAAAGGTGGGAAAAATTAAGGCTATCAGTGAAATAGAAGAAGTTATACTTATTAAATCACTATCAGAAGCAAGAGAGTCAGGTAAAGGATTTTACAGTTCGTGGTCAGAACTGGTTGAGGTATCAAAAAATAAAGACTGCAGCATAAGTAATACAGTTATAGAGTATGAGGCTATCAATTCCGGCAGGACGAAAGAGGAGGTATTTGCAGAGATGAAGGGAAAATACGCAGTAATGAAAGAAGCAATAAAAAAGGGTCTCGAGAAAGAACATGAATTAATAGGGAATATATTTAAAGGTAATGCTGCAAAAATGAATAAATTCCTAAACTCAGGGATGTCGCTATGCGGCGTAATACTATCAAAAGTCATAAGAAATGCGCTAGCAATTATGGAAGTAAACGGTTCTATGGGAAAAGTAGTTGCATGCCCGACAGCAGGTTCGTGCGGTACGGTACCTGCGGCCGTAATAACCATAGCCCAGGAAAAAGATATACCTGAAGATAAAGTTGTAAAAGCATTGTTTACCGGAGCTGGGATAGGTATGATTATAGGTAGAAATGCAAGTTTTTCTGGTGCAGTCGGAGGATGTCAGGCAGAATGTGGCTCTGCATCTGCAATGGCGGCAGCGATACTAACTGAAATGTTTGGTGGAGATTATTCCCAGATATCCAGTGCAATATCCCTAGCTTTCGGTAATATACTGGGGCTAGTGTGTGACCCTGTAGCTGGTCTAGTAGAAATTCCATGTATTCAGAGGAATACCATGACTGCCGCTAATGCAATAATTTGTTCGGAAATGGCCCTTGCAGGAGTAGATAGTGTAATACCACCTGATGAAATGATAGGTGCGATGGATGAAGTAAGTAAGCTGATGGATGTTTCGCTAAAAGATACTCTAGGTGCAGGGATGTCCAATACGCCTACTGCCAGGAGAATAGAAACTGAATTTTTCAGCAAGAAATTTATGTAAATCCTATTCTTATATTTCTTTTAACAGTTATAATTAATACAATGAGTTAAATAGGAATTAATACGTATAATTAGGATTATAAATTTATAAATAAAAAATAAATAGGCTTTCAGAAAACTCGCTCTTTAAAAATTAAATATTAGGAAGGAAAGATTTTACAAAGCG
>JAUWQC010000131.1 GCA_030611285.1 bacterium
ATTATTGAATTTAAAAAATTCATTATTTTCCTCTTTAAAAATTTTAGCATATCCAAATAATTTTAGAAGAATAATATCAGAAATTTCCTTATCCGGTTTTATTTTTAAATTAAATATTGAGCGGGAAAAATCAGATTTAACTCTTAATTCTCCCTCTATGTCCGCATAAAACTCCTTCAGCAGATTTTCACAGGAAGAGGGTGCGTAAAGCTTGAAGCCATAAAGACTTATTGCTATATCATTCATAAGATTATCTGCTTTTATGGTTACCTTTTTAGCTTCAGTAATTTGCATCTGCGGTATTAGCTTGAGGTTAACCCTTTTTTTAAATTCATTCTCCTCAATACCACCATCAAGCAATACATCGGCATATTCCGCCAAACTCACTACACCTAACGGAGTTGGGGGACTAAAATTTATTTTAGGCTTTGGATTATACCCCTGGCTATATTTTATTTCCATTTCCGCTCTGCTTAAAGCCCGGACTATTATCCTGGTAATATCCAGGTGGGATAGGTACTTAAATTCATCCTTTTTATAAAATTTAAATCTTATCCTGGTCTCGAAGGTATCTTTTTGATTTATCATATTCTCTCAATAAAAACTTTTTACTGACCCCGATATCAATAACATCCCATGGTAATATTTCATCATCAGCAAAACCTCTGGTTGTAAAGAAGCTAATATCCAGACCAGCTTTCCTGAATTCTTTTTCCCAGACATTAAACTTAAAAAAATCTGTCCAATTGTCAAACCTGGCTCCACTTTTCCATGCACCTTCTATGACCTCGCCAACAAGTTCATTACCTCTGGCCAGAGCGCACTCTATCATACTTCTTCTGGAATCCGTCCAGCTTATATTTACATATCTTTTTGGTACATTTTTTAAAATATAATTAAATTTACTGTCCAGGCTTGCCGTATTATCCTGGCTGGTCCATTGAAATGGTGTGAAGGGTTTAGGACAAAATGCATTTATGCTGATGTTAATTTTTAATCTTGGTAGTTTCTTTCTAGAAAGCTCATCTTTCGCCGCCATAATCACCTTTTCTATAAGTTCTACTATCTGACTGATATCTTCATCGTTTTCAAACGGTAATCCTATCATAAAGTAAAGCTTAATTTTTTCCCAGCCTCTACTGAAAGCCATTTTTATGCAATCAAGCATTTCATTCTCTTTAATATTTTTATTGATTATATCCCTCATCCTCTGGCTTCCTGCTTCGGGAGCGAAAGTAAGTCCTGTTTTTCTTCCGCTTCCAATAAGCTCTATCAAATTTAAATTAAAACTATCCAGTCTCATAGAAGGCAGTGAGATTGACAGCCTTCCCGGTTTTAAAGAACTGGTAATTTTATCCAGCAAATGCTCAATCCCACTATAATCTGACGAAGATAGCGATAGGAATGAAATTTCATCGTAACCTGTATTTTTAATTCCTGCAGCACTCTGCCTGATTAGAGATTCAACTTCTCTCTTCCGTACCGGTCTATAGATTATGCCTGCCTGACAGAATCTGCAGCCCCTGCCGCAGCCCCTCATAATCTCTACCGTAAATCTGTCGTGTACAGGTTTAATATTGGGTATTATAGGATTCTGGACTATTTCAAATTTGTTTAAGTCTTTTACTATCGCCTTTCTCACTTTTCTATCCGGCTTGATACTTTTAATACTTCCATCAGGAAAGTAGTGAAATTTATAAAATCCCGGAATATATATTCCACCCAGCCTGCTGATCTCTTTTAAAAACCACTCTTTATCTTTATTATTATCTTTGTAAATTTTAACTCTTTCCAGAATAGATATAATTACTTCTTCACCATCTCCTACAACAAAAAAATCCATAAATCTTGAAAGGGGCTGGGGATTTACAACTGAAGGACCACCGGCGCATACCAGTGGAAATTTGTCTCTTCTGCGCCTTGAGTTTATATTTATTCCGCCAAGGTCCAGTATATTTAATATATTAGTATATAGAAACTCATGCTGTACAGTAAATCCAATCAGGTCAAAGCAATCCAGAAATATCCTGTTTTCCAGTGAAAATATTTTTACGTTTTGCTCCCTGAGTTTCTTCTCAAAATCTATCCACGGAGAAAAAACCCTTTCAACTGTAAAATCTTTATGCCTGTTTACAATGTCATATAAAATTTGAAGCCCCAGATTGGACATACCAACTTCATATATATCCGGGAATACAAGAGCCATAGAAATTAAATTGCAAAAACTACTGGCTGGTTCCGTGCTTTTGCTCCTGGCTCCAACTTCACTATTTATATACCTGCCGGGCTTTTGGATGTCTTTCAAAAGTTCTTCAAGCAGGTCAAAGTCCAGCTTTTTAATTTTATTCATATTTAATTTTCCTAAAGATTATTTAAACTCTTGATAAGCTATTTCATAGTCTTTTCTTACTTCTTTCCATATATAAACATTTTCTACAAGACCAATACCCAGAAACATGCTTATAAGGCTAGAACCTCCAGAACTCAAGAAAGGCAGAGGGATTCCAATTATTGGCATTATGCCTATAGTCATACCTATATTTATAACCACCTGTGATAGGATAATAAAACCTATTCCAGAGCTCAGAAGCATGCCAAAACTATCAGAAGAATTTGAGGCTATGTAAAAACATCTCCAGACAATCACAACAAGAACCAATAATACAAGAACAGCCCCCAAAAATCCCAGTTCTTCTCCAATAACGGAAAATATAAAATCAGTATGCTGTGCCGGGACATAACTTAGATTTGTCTGTTTTCCCAGAAAAAGGCCCTTTCCCAGAAAATCGCCGGAGCCAATTGCTAACTTTGACTGATATAAATTATAGCCAGCACCTTCGCTTGATACATCTGGCTTTAAAAAGACAAGAATCCTATCAAGTTGATATTGCTTTATTAAGCCAGCCTTAAGAGCTATAAAAAATCCCCCCGCTGTCAGTCCCAGTATTGACAGTAAATAAAGAAAATTAGCTCCGGATAAAAATAACAAGCCTATGTAGACTATAAAATAGATTAAGGCAGTTCCATAATCCGGTTCCAGTAAGACCAACAATACAAATATGAGAGCTGCTGTCGATGAAATGGCAACTTTTTTAAATGTAACCCGGTAAACTTTTTCACCTTTCCATTTTGACATAACAGCAGCCAGGGATATCACCATAAAAACTTTTGAAAATTCTGAAGGCTGAACGGTAAAGAATTTTAAATCTATCCAGCTTTTTGATCCGTGCACTTCATGACCAAAAAGAAACACAGCAGCAAGCAAAGAAATGCCTATAATAAAAAACAGCCACCAATATCTTTGAATCTTTCTATAATTTATAAATTGAACTGCAACACATATAATAATTCCAGCTGCCAGCCAAATCACCTGCCTTTTCAGATAATATTGAGGGTCAGTCACTCCTCCTGGCAGGGTTTCTCTTGTTGCGCTGTAAATTATTAGAACTCCAAAGGAAGAGATAGCAATTACCAGAAAAAATAATATAAAATCAAATTTGACTCTTCTCTTCTTCTTGTCAAGACTTTCAAAATCACT
>JAUWQC010000028.1 GCA_030611285.1 bacterium
CAGCCTCCTGAAGTATTATTGGTCCGCTATCAAGATCTTCATCCACAAAATGCACTGTAACCCCGGTTACTTTTACCCCATCCCGGTAAGCATCTTTTATGCCAAGAGTGCCTTTAAATGACGGCAGAAGCGCAGGATGAATATTTAAAATCTTATTTTTAAACTTACGGACAAATTCCTGACTCAATAGAAGCATATAACCTGCAAGAACTACCAGATCTATTTTTTCTTCTTCCAGCATTTCTTTAATCTTTGAATCATACTTCTCCCTGCTGCTGTATCTAGTGGGATCCATAAAAACTGCTTTTATACTATTTTTCTTTGCTCTTACTAAAGCAAAAGCGTCTTTATTATTAGAAAAAACCAGAACTATGTCTCCATTTAAACCATATTTATTATTATAATCTATGAGAGCTTGAAGATTTGAGCCAAAACCTGATGCAAATACAGCAATTCTTTTTTTCACTTATAACCTCTAGCTTTCTTCTATTATTACCTTCCCATTTCCTCTGTTAACATTACCTATATTATATATATCTTCTCCCAGCTCCCCGGCAATATTTCTTGCTTTATCAAACCCACCAGGAGAAGTAATAATAACCATTCCTATACCCATATTGAATACTCTAAACATTTCATCTCTATCGATATTTCCCAGATCCTGTAAAAACTTAAAAATAGCAGGAATCTTCCAGCTTCCTTCTGATATAGAAGCGTTCATATTCCCGGGAATTATTCTGTTTATATTTTCATAAAATCCCCCACCGGTTATATGAGAAATTCCATGGATTTCAACTTTGTTTTTAATCATTCTGTCTATTATTTTAAAATATAATTTTGTGGGGGTTAGAAGTAAATCTCCAAGTGATTTGCCGCCAGCCCAATCATATTTTTTTTGCAGGTCTAATTTTTTATCTTTAATTATTTTCCGCACCAGTGAGAAACCATTACTGTGAACCCCCGAAGAAGGTATTCCTGCTATTATATCTCCTTCATTTACCAGACTGGAATTTATTATGGCTGATTTTTCTATAATTCCCACCGCAAAACCGGCAACATCTATATCATCTTTTCTATACATATCAGGCATCTCGGCAGTCTCCCCACCAATTAAAACAGTATTGCAATAACTACAACTTCTGGCAATGGATTCAATTATAATCTTTATTTTTTCCTCATTGATCTTGCCGCAAGCTATATAATCCAAGAAAAACAATGGTTTTGCACCGCAGCATATTATGTCATTTATGCACATAGCTACTGCATCCTGCCCTATATACTTATAGCAATTTTCTTTTTTTGCCAGCAGTATTTTTGTTCCTACGCTATCTGTGGAAGAGACAAGAACAGGGTTCCTACAGCCCTTCAGATCAAGCTGGAAAAGGCCGGAAAACGAAGAAAGGTCGCTTAGCACTTTACCGGAAAAAGTTGAGGTTATTGTTTTTTTAAGTTGACTTAGAACATTTGAAGCTTTATCTATATTTACCCCGGATAATTCATATGAATATTTTCTGCTATCTTTCTTTTTATTTTTTCCAGGCATTAGAAGATACTTTCTCCTCTTTATCTATGGAATACTTATCAGACTCAATATTTTTGGGGATTTGAACTGGATATTCACCGTTAAAACAGGCAAAACAGAATTTCTCTTTAGATTCCCCCACAGCCTTCACCAAACCATCCATGGTTAAATACTTCAAGCTATCAACTTTTAGAAATTCTCTTATATCTTCTAACGTCTTATGATTGGCAATAAATTCCTTCTTTGTAGCCATATCAACACCATAATAGCAGGGATAAATCAGTGGAGGGCAGGTAATTCTCATATGTACTTCTTTAGCGCCAGCATTGTATAACATTTTAACTATTTTTTTTGATGTTGTTCCTCTAACGATAGAATCATCAACTACTACCAGCTTTTTACCTTGTATAATGTCTTTTAAAGGATTTAACTTAAGCTTAACACTTATCTCCCTGGTTTCCTGCTTTGGCTGAATAAAAGTCCTTCCAATATATCTATTTTTAATAAAACCCTCAGCATATGGTATTTTAGATTCTGCAGAATACCCAATTGCAGCAGGGGTACCTGAATCAGGTACAGAAATAACTATGTCAGCATCAACAGGATACTGCTTTGCCAGTTCCTGTCCCAATCTATGCCTTACTTCAAACATATTTTTATTATGTATATAGCTATCTGGCCTTGCAAAATAGATAAGTTCAAACACACACATAGAAATCCTATCTACCGGAAGCATCATTTGTGACCTCATGCCATCTTTATCCAATACTATAATTTCGCCAGGATCAATTTCTCTAACGAACTTTGCGTCAATTATATCCAGCGCGCAAGTCTCTGAAGCTATGACATAGCTGCCATCAAGGCTACCCAGCACCAGCGGTCTGAATCCATGCGGGTCCCTGATTCCGAAGACCTTGTCTTTAGTTAATATAACCAGGGAGTAAGAGCCTTTTATCTTACCGGTTGTCTCTTTAATTGCGTCCTCGATATTTTCCTTCTCCGAGCTTTCTATTAGTGACGCTATAACTTCAGTATCTGTGGTAGTTTCGAAATTAACCCCTTTTTTTATCTGTTCATTTCTAATTTCCTTAACATTGGTCAAGTTCCCATTGTGAGCTATAGCAAAACTTTCATTTTTAAACATCCTGTAAAGTGGCTGTGAATTCTTCCAGATGTTCATTCCGGTGGTAGAATAACGGGTATGACCTATTCCAATATGGCCTTGAAGAGGGGCTATATTCTGCTCATTAAATACCTGAGATACCAGTCCCAGGTCTTTAAAGATCAAGATATTCTCTCCGTCGGATACAGCTATACCAGCGCTTTCCTGGCCCCTATGCTGAAGAGCCTGAAGTCCATAAAATATTATTTCAGCTATCTTTTTACCAGGTGCATATATACCAAATACTCCGCAATTTTCATTAATCTTTCTATCTAATACTCTGCTTACCATTTCATTAACTAATTTATATAATTTAATTTTTATCCTTCAGCTTTAGCTTAAAAACTCCGCTAACTTTACACTTCCGTCACTATACAATAACCGGGCTTACTTTTACCTCATGAAACAAACAAAGTTATTATAACAAATAAAATATTAAAATAAATAAAGGAATTTGAGAAGATTTAGTTGTTTTTCTCGCACCATTTCCTGGCGTTCTGGAACATCTTTAACCATGGAGAAACCTTCAAATTAGATTTCCAGCTTTCCGGCATCCACGACCACTGCCAGAGTAGAAATGTCCTTTCAGGATGAGGCATCATAGCAAGATGCCTTCCATCCGGCGAGCACAAAGCAGTAAACCCGGACGGAGAACTATTTGGATTAAATGGGTACCTCTCTGTAGGTATTCCTCTATCATCCACATAAATTATAGGCGCAAGACCTCCATCAGACACATCGGACAGGATCTGGGGATCCGGACAGTGTAGATAACCCTCTCTGTGCGCCACCCATATACCAAGAATTGAATCCTCCATATCCTTGAGCATAATAGAAGGACTTTTTAAAATCTTTACAGTTACCCATCGGGACTCAAATCGTCCTGAGGGATTGCGGATAAATCTCGGCTGTCCAGCCTCAGGAATTCCCTTCCAGGGTACCCAGCCAAGAAGAGTCATAAGCTGGCAGCCGTTACAAACACCTAATGAGAAAGTATCTGCCCGCCTGTAGAAAACATCAAACATCTCCCGCAGCTTCGGACTGAACCTGATAATACCAGCCCACCCTTTGGCGCTGTCCAGAACGTCAGCATGAGCAAATCCTCCC
Organism: bacterium; assembly: GCA_030611285.1. Taxonomy (GTDB): domain Bacteria; phylum Actinomycetota; class Humimicrobiia; order Humimicrobiales; family Humimicrobiaceae; genus Hydromicrobium. Next base: position 3,792 of record JAUWQC010000028.1, read on the forward strand.
ACAAATACCGCGCCTCTAAACTTCTCAAGAGTGATATTATACTTTAGTAAGTCAGTCATAGTGACATCCCAGGGTTCAAATCCAGCTCTAAAGAATGCAGAAGTCATCTCCCTATCACCATTACTTCCCTCTTCACGGATAATTGCTACCCTGGGTTTTTCCGGTCTCTTTAACAGTTCCGGCGAGGTATCCTCCGGTCGGAAGGATAGGTGATACGAAGGACCAGGCCGGTCGTGAGCCTTCTTTTGTTTCTCTGCCATCTCCTCATTCATCTGGTGCCGCTCAAGCTCGTCACTTGTCGACTCCCACCAGGCTAGAAGAGTTGGTATATCAACATTCAGTTTAACTTCATCGCCCTGGTAAATGACCGCCTGCCGTTTTTTCTGGGTGCTGCCTAAAATCATAAAGGGGATAATGGATTTATCTAAAATATCAATAACTGCTGCCTCACACTCCGGCAGGTATTCCAGAACCAATCCCAGCTCCTCAGAAAATAGCTTCCCGATTACTTCCATTTTTTCGGGGAGATTAATTACTATTCCACAGTTTCCTGCCAGTGCCATTTCAACTAAGGTGGTTATAAGCCCACCGTCACTTCTATCATGCCCGGCAAGAATTAAATTTTCTCCTATCATCTTCTGGATTGCTTTAAAAGCCTCTACCAGAAGAATAGGACTTTCAATATCCGGAGATTCATCACCGATTTGCCCGAATACCTGAGCCAGTGCTGAGCCGCCAAGACGGTTTTTACCTGGAGCAATATCAATAAACATCAGCTTGCTTTCACCAGGCCGCTTGATGTCAGGGGTTACTACTTTAGTGATGTCCTGCATTGAACTATAAGCAGAGATAACCACCTGTCCAGGAGCTTTTACAATTTCATCTCCTACCTGCGCTGCCATAGAAAGGCTGTCTTTACCACCATCAGCAGCAATACCAATTTCTGTCATCAATTCACCCAGAGAGACTGCTGCGTCATAGAGAGCAGCGCCACCACCAGGAAGCTTTGCAGCCCACATCCAATTAACCGAACACTTTATATGTGTAAGGTCGCTTATAAGTGCCCAGACAATATTAGTTAATGCTTCTCCTAATGCCATTCTTGCACCTGCCCGGGGGCTAACAAGAACTTTAACCGGCTGTTCTCCAATAGCAATTGCAGCACCAGTGAGTCCAAAATGACTCTGCGCCACCACTGCCACATTGGAAACAGGAAGCTGTAATGGACCGCAGCACTGCTGCCGCGCAATAAGTCCTGTTACACTCCGGTCAACCTTTCTTACCAGAAATCCTTTGGATCCCACCGACGGCAACCTGAATATAAGCTCTAAGACCTTTTCAACTGAAAGATCACCGGGCAGCTTAGGCGGCTTTAACTTACCAGAAATACTTTCCAGATTAAAGGTTTTTTGAGGAATATTACTCAAAATTTTACTAAGATTAAGATTAACTGGATTGGAATTATCCCAGCTATCATGAACTACAATTTGTCCATCACCGGTGATTTCTCCTAAGACTTCGCAATTAACTTTCTCTCTTTTGCATATAGCCTGAAAACCTTTTAAATGCTCCCCTTTAATGAGAAAAGCATCCCTCTCCTGGTATTCCGCGCCCCATATCTCAAGTACTGACATAGTCTTATCGCCAACCTGTATATTGCGAATTTCAATTCTACCACCTGCTGGTTCAACAAGTTCAGTTAGAACATTGCAGGGTCCGCCAGCACCCTGGTCATGGATGCTCATAATAGGATTCCTATCTCCCATTTCAATACATGCCCTTATTACCCGATTCATCTTCTGTTCCATCTGAGCATTCCCACGCTGCACAGCATTAAAATCAAGTTCTTCTATATTTTCTCCCTGAACCATACTGGAAGCAGAACCACCACCTACACCAATGCGGTAAGCAGGGCCTCCAACCTGCACAATTTTCATACCCGGCTCTGCTATTTCTTTCTTTATATGACGGTGGTCGATCTGGCCGATACCCCCAGTAAACATAATCGGCTTTACCCACTCACGCCGCTCTCCACCAGGTAGTCTTAATCCAAATGTTCTGGTAAAACCCTGAATTACAGGCTCACCAAATTTATTTCCGTAATCTGACGCGCCATCGCTTTCCCCGATCATAATCTTCAGCGGAGAAGCGAGATTCGAAGGATAGAGAAATTTACCATCCTCTCCAGGGATCATATATCCAGGAATATTTAAATTACCGGTGCAGTATCCTGCTGTACCGGCAATAACCAGACCCCCTCTTCCAGTTGCCTGAACATCCCGTATCCTTCCTCCTGTCCCGGTTTCAGCTCCTGGAAATGGCGCCACACCACTCGGAAAGTTATGAGTCTCAGCAGTAAATATAAGATGATAGGTAAACTGCCCCCTGTAAAACGGGGAACAGATCCCCGGATATTCCGGTATGATGGTCCAGACTCTATACCCGGTAATACCACTTGAGTTATCCTCAAACGCAATTATGCTGTTAGATGGATTGGCAATTAGCGGCGATTTTATTATGTTAAGCAGGGTTTCAGAAATTTCCTTACCATCAATTAAAAGTTTACCCTTAAAAAACCAGTGACGCGAATGTTCGCTATTAGCCTGGCCAAGTTGAAAACATTCCACATTGGTGGGGTTTCTTCCTATCTTATTTACAAACAGGTCATAGTAGAACTTGATATCCCACTGGTCCATTCCAAGGCCTATTTTACGGTTAAGTTTCTTAAGTTCTTCAATACCTTCTTCTATCAACAGTAATGTGTATACTTTCTCCGGCACAATTCCAACTTCAAATGTTTCCAGTGGTCCTGGATAGACACACTCTGTCATCCGGTCGCAATGCGCAGTGGTAAATTGTGACCGGTCAGTTCCCTCAGGCAGGGTATACCGTCTTGAGAGTTCAATACGGGTGACCTTCGCTAGTCCACATGTGTGGCAGATGGCAACAGCATTTGTCGAAAGTGCTGTCTCAAAATTCAATCGGGGACCAATTTCGATTATGCCTTGCTTGTCATTATCAAGAAATGATTTCTCTCCAAAATTTTCTTTTTCGAATGTTTCTGTAAGAAGCCATCTGAGTAGCCCTAATTCTGATTTTGTAAGTAGCCTGGAAGTCTCAATGTAGTAACAATATTCAAAACTATTATCGATGCGCCGGTAAAACAGCTGCATTACCCCTTCATTCCCTTATCTTTACTGCAACTTAAAAATACAAACTGATTCTAAACTAGTACACACTTTTTATCCTTAAATGTATTCTAACCTATCAATAATTTTATCTACGTATCTTAAATGATATTTAAGGTCAAATAGTTCCTCTAATTCATCCCTGCTTAAAAAAGATAGCACTTTTTCTTCTTTCATCAGGTTTTCTTTAAAATTACCTTCATTGTTCCATGCCTTAAGAGCTGCTTTCTGGACAAGAACATAAGCATCTTCTCTGCTCATCCCTTTTTTTATAAGTTCCAGCAGCACCCTCTGCGAGAAAATAATTCCCCCGTATTTCATTAGATTTCTTTTCATATTTGATTCGATTATATTCAAGCCTTCAACCACAAATATTGCTTTTTCCAGCATATAATCAAGTAAGATAAAACTGTCAGGAATTATTATTCTTTCCGCTGAAGAATGTGATATATCCCTTTCATGCCATAATGCAATATTTTCAATAGCAGTTGTTGTATACGATCTTAAAATCCTCGCCAGTCCACATATTCTTTCACAGATAATAGGGTTTTTCTTATGGGGCATAGCAGAAGAACCTTTTTGTTCACTGGCGAAAGGTTCTTCAACTTCCCTAACCTCTGTTCTCTGTAAGTTCCTGACTTCAAGAGCTATTTTTTCCAGAGTGGCTCCACAAATTGCCAGAGCTGAAATTAACTGCGCATGCCTGTCTCTTTGAAGAATCTGGGTGGATACAGGGGATGGTTTTAAGCCCAGGATATTACAGACTTTTTTCTCGATTTCAGGGGATGTGTTGGCATAAGTACCGACAGCGCCGGATATTTTTCCATATCTAATATTTTCTCTTGCCTGCCTCAGTCTTTCAAGGTTTCTTGCCATCTCAAAAGCATATATACAAAACTTAAGCCCCAGAGTGGTTGGCTCTGCGTGGACCCCGTGGGTCCTGCCCACCATAACTGTATGGTTATACTTTTTAGATTTGAATTTTAAAATATTTAGAATCTTTTTTATTTTCTTTTCAATTATATCTGTTGCTTCAAGCATCTGCAGTGAAAGAGCGCTGTCCCCGACATCTGATGAGGTCAGCCCATAATGGAGATATTTAGACGAATCTCCAATATATGAAGATACATTAGTCAGGAAAGCAATTACATCATGATGTGTCTCAGCCTCAATCTCATCTATTTTTGAAATTTCGAAGTTAGCTTTCTTATTTATATCATTCGCAGCTTTTTTCGGAATAACGCCAAGACCTGCCTGCGCTGTGGCTACTGCTTTTTCAACCTCAAGCCACTTACTGAATTTATTTTCATCATCCCATACCCTGCCCATCTCTCTCGAGGTATATCTGGGAATCATAACCACCCCTAAAATAAAAAAATATTAATATGAATTACACTGCATATTTCTCAATCTATATGACCATCCAAATAAGTAATATGGTTACATAAATTCTTCAAGTATTTTTTCTCTAAAAGTTTGATAATTTTTTGAATCATTCAAATCCAGGAGTTCCTCACCACAATCAAAAAAGACCTGATCGTAATCCTTAAGACAGATATCTGAGACTTTTAAAAGCCACTTGCTATTAAGCTTCCAGCTTTTTAGATCACTTAACCAGCTTTTTTCACTGGCAGGTATATTTCTTTTTATAAAATAATCAAGTTTCCTGGATTTTTTTGAAACCTGTAATAAAAAATCAAGTTTACTTGTAAGAGACGAAATATTCGCTATGCTTAAATTCATATCACCGGCCACTGCCATCACCCCTGTTAATGTTGTTTATCATTTCTCTTTTGCCAAACATAGATATTTTATTATCTCTGATTTATTTTTAAAACCAGACATCCTGATACCGTTACAGAATGCTTCTATTTTAAATAACCACTTAAAAATTCCTTTACTTCATCTTCATCTGCAATCTGATAGCTTATATCGTCTATCATAGCTGATTTCGTGGGTATCGTAATACGGTTTATATCCTTACTTGAAAATAATAACACAAATCCTGTAGAACAAAAATCCCATATTGTAAAATCCGATCTGGTTTCACTACTCAGGACTTTAATAATCTGCGGCGTTTTTGTAATCATGGAAAAATTAAATTTCTGTCTTATAATTTCATTCAGTAGATACTGCTGTCTGTCTATTCTATCAAGATCAGCTCTTGCAGTTGCTCTGCATCTTGCAAATGATAAGGCTTGCTCGCCACTCATTGTATAAGTCCCAGGATCAAAATCCGCCCCGGATAACTCGTCGTGGAGAAGTTCTTCTACTACGATCTCAATCCCTCCAAGTACATCAATAATTTCCGTAAAACCTCTGAAGTTTATAATCATTACCCTGTCAATTTCAATACCGGTCAGCTCATATATCTCCTGCTTGATCATTTCTTCGCCGCCGTATACATACGCAGCATTGATCTTATTCCACCCATATCCCTCCAGCTGAACCCTTGTATCCCGTGGAATGGAAATAAGGCTATCTTTCTTTCCCCAGCTGCTTATATGATAAATAATAATAGTATCAGTTCTACCCTTAAAGTCATTTCTCCCTTCTCTTTCGTCTATTCCCAGGATTAATATATCTTTACCATTTCCATCCGCATCTGAATCCATAAGAA
>JAUWQC010000253.1 GCA_030611285.1 bacterium
CCCCGACAATAAATCGACTTTCCGGAGAAAATCGAACAAGAATAGGTTTTCTACCACCAGTGGATGTCCCCACACTATCCTCACACACCAACCCCTGCTGAAGTAATCTTCTTACTGCAGCAGTCACCGTTGTAGGGCTTATTTTATTCCTTTTGGCAATTTCACTGCGGGAAATAGGACCATAATGGCGTATCGTCTTAAGGATGATAGATCGATTTAATTCTTGAATTAATTTCAGATTCCCGGTCCTCTGCATTTAATTAACCTTCTGTTTATAAACTTACTTTTTCCAATGACTTTATTAAGTATATATATAATAATATATTAAATAATTATTGTCAAGATAATTTTTTAGAATTGTAATTAATCTGTGATATTGTCACCTTAAAATTAATCACTGATAATGTCATTTAAAAATCAAAAATAGACTATTCTTTAATAATTTATACTTTAAAATCAAAATCTTAAGAATAAACTGAAAATTATGATTCCGTTCCAGTTCATTTTTTCTACAACTTTTCCTTAAGAAAATTCGTTGTTCCCTTCAAAACTTCTTCCTCCCAGTCTACTCGATTATAAGTATGGTCTGCCCCTTTAATTTTCTTTAATCGAGAAGAAGGTAGAATTTTCATAAATCGATAAGCATGCTCCAGAGGAACAGTCTGGTCTTCAGTACCATGAATAATTAAGGCCTTCCCTTTATATACGGATAAGGTTTCAAGTTTTTTTACTTGAGAAAGGGTAGTTAAAAAAGATCTTCCTATCTTGTTTCCACCCGAATCAGTATAGCCTTTCCTGGTCAGTTCATTACGTTGTTCTTCAGTTTGCTCCTGTTTTATAAGTTCTTCAAGGTCTGCCACTGCTGACCAAAGGACTAAGCACTTAATATCATCTCGCTCAGAGACTACCAAGCGAGCAATACATCCACCTAAACTTAAACCCACAATCCCCAGATGTTCTCTATTTACCAAAGGATGTTCTGCGAGAAAATCCATAATTTTCATTCCGTCTTCTACTTCTTGGGAAATGGTCATCTCTTGAAACTCACCCTCACTTTCTCCTGAACCCCGAAAGTCAAAGCGAGCACTTATGATTTTATTATTAGCTAAAAGTCGAGAGAGTTTTACAAAGATAAAATGAGGTTCCATTCTCTGACCACCTAAACCGTGAAAAAGAGCTACAGCTGGAAAAGGTCCCTTTCCAGAGGGAAAATGAACCATCCCTCTTAACTTCTGAGTGTTAACTTCTATAGTTACATATTCTTCTCTTTTTCTTCCCTCATCCTCTAAAGACATCTATTTTTACCTCCTTAAAGTTTTCTAAATTATTTATTCAAAGAGATATATGGCAATTCTTCACCATTGCTTCATCCCATTTAACTAAATAGATTATGTATGTCAAATCCTAATTTAATTTTTCCAGTAATCTTTTTTTATCTTTGTTCGGTCCAGTTGAGAAGCTGCCTTTTGATCCAACATTAGTGTTACATCATCATGGAGCTGAAGAACGGATACTGGTACTTCAGTAGTAATAGGCCCATTCACTGCTTGATTAATAACACTGGCCTTTTCTCTCCCACTAGCCAGCAGTACGATTCTTTTGGCCTGTATAATAGTTCCTACCCCCATAGTAATAGCTTGTTTAGGCACTTCTTTATAATCACTAAAAAAGTGAGTATTGACTTGGATGGTTTTCGGAGATAAATTCACCAAGTGAGTCTTAGCGCTTAAACCCATAAAAGTGTTTTTATTAACCGTTCAACATATAATAAGTTTGT
>JAUWQC010000108.1 GCA_030611285.1 bacterium
AGTAGAAATAAAAGAATTTCCAAAAGGGGGTGATTTAATTGAAGATGTTAAAAATTGAAAGATGTTGGAATTGCGGGCATTGCCGATTTGATTATAAATTCGGGACTACACCGGGCCGGTTTAGATGTTACTTACATAAGAATTTAAGGAAAGATGGCAGGGCCAGGATATTAAATAAGAAAAATGTACATAGAGAGATTCCGGGCTGGTGCAAATTAGAGGATTATCCGGTTTGAAAAAGCTGATACCATTCCCGAATAAGAAATATCAAATAATATATGCTGACCCACCGTGGGATTATAGAAAATCAGGTGGGATAAAATCAGCAAGAGGATTAGCTAAAAAATATTACTCTACGATAAATATTGAAGATATAAAATCTTTACCCGTTCAAGATATATCAGATAAAAATTGTTATTTGTTTTTGTGGGTAACTGCTCCATGCATTCAAGAAGGTTTGGATGTTTTAAAAGCCTGGGGTTTTGAATTATTTACTATTGCTTTTACTTGGATAAAAACCAATAAACAGGCAGGATCTTTATTTTGGGGGATGGGTAGTGCTACAAGGGCAAATCCTGAATATGTTTTACTTGGCAGGAAGGGTAAATTAGAACGTAAAGCAAAGAATATTCATTCAGTTTTATTAAGTAAAATAGAAGAACATTCTAAAAAACCAGATGAAATAAGAAAGAGAATTGAGGAACTTTATGGCGATATACCCCGAATAGAACTTTTTGCTCGACCACCAAAAGACTTACTCTTTGAAGATAAGAGTTATAAAGGTTGGGACATTTGGGGGAATGAGGTATGAAAATAATCGACAATATTTTTGAATGGATAATTATAGTTGTAGCAATCATTATTTTGGTAATACCTGAAATAGCTTATTCCTGCATGCTTAGGGCAAGAGATAAAATAGAAGATACTATAAATGAACTATAAAAAATATAAACATTTCTATAAAATAGGGGGTAAATGAATAAATGATAACTGAATGGACTTCGACCGAAGATATAATAATATCAATTATTAAACCGCATAAAGATTTTTCTAATACAATAAATCAGCATGATATAGCAGCGGAATTTATGGAAGCCCGGGATGAGCATATTACGCCGCGCCGGGTAAGGAGAATAATTGAGGAATTAATTGAAGATGGATCACCGATAATCAGCACTCCGGTTGATCCCGGCGGCTATTGCTGGGGCGGTAGACCGGGTGAAGCCCTGGAATGTTATAAGCGGTTAAGGCGGAAGGGGATTAAGATATTGATCCGGGCAAGGCGGATATTGCGGAATAGTCAGAGAGGGCAGTTGAAGATATGGTAACAAATAAAATTATATTAGACCTATGCGGTGGAACAGGAGCTTGGAGTAAACCATATAAAGACGCAGGATATGATATAAGGGTAATTACATTACCTGACAATGATATAAGAAGCTATAACCCACCTGATAATGTATATGGAATATTAGCTGCACCACCTTGCACCGAATTTTCATTAGCAAAATCAAACAGTAAATATCCCAGAAAAATGGCAGAAGGGATGGGTATTGTTTATCATTGCTTACGAATTATTTGGGAAGCTCAATATAAATTACCCACACCACTGGCAAAAACAACTACATTAAAATTCTGGGCATTAGAAAATCCATTCGGTTTATTGAGAAGATTTTTAGGGCATCCAGTAATGATTTTTAATCCTTACGATTTTGGAGATGGTTATCAAAAGAAAACTTGCTTATGGGGTTATTTTAATTTGCCTAAGAAAAATCCAGTTGAATTTGTAAAAGATTATATACATACAATAGGGGTAAACGGCAAACCATTAAAAAAATTTGATATGTTGCTTACCAAATATTACGGTAAATTAACAAGGCAAGAAAGACGAGAAATAACCCCAGCAGGGTTTGCTAAAGCATTTTTTGAGGCGAATAGATAACTTGCTATTTCCGGAAAAATAATATATAATGCCACTAAGGGTGTAATCATGAATATAACATTAATAGAAAAAAAGAATATAAAAGCATACGAGAAGCCAATCATTTATTCATGCCTGTCACTTTGCGGCGGCAGGTCACCCTTAATGGTTGGCTTTTTTGTATGCTTCATTTTATTAAGGGGGTGATATAATTGGCCGAAGTAAAATGGATAAAACTATTAACTGGAATGTTTGATGATGAGAAAATAAAACTAATAGAGAATACTCCGGAAGCCGACATGGTTTTAATTATATGGATTAAGTTATTAACCCTGGCCGGAAAGAAAAATCAAGCAGGATTTATCTTTTTAACCGAGAAGATTCCATATACTGATGAGATGTTGGCTACGGTATTTAAGAGGCCATTAAATACTATCCGGTTGGCTTTGTCTACTTTTCAAAGATTAGAAATGATTGATATGGATAAGGCCGGGATTATAAAGATAACTAATTGGGAGAAGCATCAGAATATTGAAGGAATGGAGAGGATCCGGGGGTTGAATAAAAAGAGGGCCGGAAATTATAGAAAAAGATTAACCGCTGTAGGGGGGCAAAATTATCTGGATCATTATAAAGAGGTATACGAAAGAGATAAGGGAAAATGTGTTTATTGCGGATCTAATAAAGATTTATGTATGGATCATTTAGTCGCGGTAATAAGGGGTGGTGATAACGAAATAGATAATCTTGTATTGGCCTGTAAACCTTGTAATTGCGGTAAATCAGGTAAATTATTAGAAGATACTGGCTATAGTTTTATTGATCAAAGGACAAAAGATCAATACAAAAAAGCTAAGTTAAGATTAAAAATCACGCATACTATCACGCACAATCACGCTTTAGATAAGATAAGAGTAGATAAGACAAGAGAAGAAAAGAAAGAAATTAAAGAAGTGCGGAATCAAGTTTCCGCGTCATTAGAAGAAAAAACCCCAGCTAATGATATAGAATTTGATCAGGAACTATTATCCTGGCATGGGGTAGATGAGGATATTATCGAAGATTGGGTAAAGAGATTTCCGACTATAGAAGTTGGAGTTGAATTAATGAAAATCCGGGAACACTTTAAAAATAATCCAGAGAAAGCAAAAATTATAGAAGAAAAGTTTAAGGGGAGGATGCCTATATACATAAATGACTGGTTAGAGAGGGCTGCCAAATATAAGATTACTGATGAATTAAAATAATACAGGGGGTATTAAATTAATGGCTATGAATAGTACCCAATTAAAGGGTATTAAATTAGATAAAAACAGAAGTTATATAATTAATAAATATGTTTCCGGTATCGAAATACATATCCTGGCAGGGGAATTCAATGTAGCGGTTGACACTCTATGCCGGAGACTAAAAAAATGGGGAATAAAACCAAGAAAAGGAGATTTTAAGAAGAAACAAAGGATAATTAAATATTCTAAACGGAGGTTCAGTCCAGAATTTCTAGCCAATAGAAAGAGAAATACGGAAATAAATAATGATAAAATTCAGAATATAAGGACTATAAATAATGCAAGTGATCATAGGCTGGTAAGGAATATTTTGAATAGGGCTTTCATATAATTTGGATATTAATAAAAAGGGGGTGAAACCTAATGGATCAAGTTAAAATGACTAATTTAATCAAAGAGAATAGAGGGATTTTGAGGCAGTTGACAGACATAACCAATAGGTTAGAGAAGTTAGAGAATTCAAAAGAGGAAGTGGTAATGGAGCAAATAGAGGTAAATATAAAAGATACCTCCTACCCATTAGAAGAAGAAATTGCAAGCATTAAAGTAGGGGGGACTGATCCAGATTGAAGCTAAAACGATATAAATTAAAAGTATCTGAATCCGATATTAAAAAATTATTAACAGACCGGCTCTGGATCGATGGCTGGTTTATATTTCCTATATTACAAAGTATGGGATGTTTCCCCGGGATAACAGATTTTATTGCAGTAAAAAGTGGCCGGGTATTATTTATTGAAACAAAAAGCCCGGCCGGGAAGCAGAGGCCGGATCAGATAATATTTCAGAATTTTGTAGAATCACATGGCGGTGAATATTGGTTAATAGATTGCTATGAAGATATTGTTAGGATGATAGACGATCCGGTAAATTGACTAAACTAATTAAATAATATAAAATGGGAAAGAGGTAAATGTTATGAGAAAATTAAATACGTTATTAAACATATTGATAATTATATTGATAGCTGCCCTTTTAATATGTTGGATATGGTTAGGTAATAAAGCATTACCGGAAA
>JAUWQC010000086.1 GCA_030611285.1 bacterium
AATTATATTTTTTTTGGATTAACTATAGGAACTATTACAGGAATAATATTTTGCAGCGTTCTTATTGTAATATATTTTATTGATATTGATTTTGGAATAATTCCAAATGTAATAGTGCTGCCCTTTACTGTGATAGGATTAGCGCTGAATATTTTTTTCAGGTCATCCGTCTGGTGGATGCCTCTGGCATTCAGTCTGGGCGCTTTTTTATTCATGCTGATAATTCATTTAATATACCCCAGGGGTATGGGAATGGGTGATGTCAAGTTGAGCCTGATGGTGGGAGCGTTTTTAGTTAATAAAGTAATAATGGGTCTGTTTTTAGGGTTTTTAATATGTGCAATTTATGGCTTAGTTTTAATTCTAATAAAAAAAAGAAAATTTAAGCAAGCTATTCCCTTTGGTCCTTTTATTTCTATTGGAAGTATTATAGCTTTATTTTATGGTGTTTATGGTGATATTATTTTAAAATGGTATATAAGTTTTTTAAGGTAAAAGAGAGTGATTTTTTATGTCAGTAGTTGGATTAAATTTGAGTTCTTCTAAAATATCCATTATTGAACTAATGAAATCAAGAAAAGACATTAGTATAAGAAATATGGTAAAAGCTGAATTGCCATCTAATTCTATTGTTGGCGGTAGTGCACCTTTTTGGGCACAGTTGTATATGATTAAGAAAGGAGTGCAATTTTTTTGAGATTTTTAACTGCTGGTGAATCTCACGGTAAGGAACTTGCGGGTATCATAGATGAATATCCTTCTGGAGTTTTAATTGATATAGATTTTTTAAATCATGAACTTTCCAGGAGACAGAAGGGTTTTGGCAGAAGCAGGAGAATGTCTATAGAGACAGATGAAGTTAAGATAATTTCCGGTATCAGGAAAGGGAAAAGTACAGGTTCGCCAATTTCCTTTATAATTAAGAATAAGGACTGGAATAACTGGAAAGAGGTAATGAATATCAATCCTCCTGGCAGCAAAGATATAGAGTTGGAAAAGAAATTATTGAATCCAAGACCGGGACATGCAGACTTATCCGGTTTTTTTAAATATAGGCTTGATGATATTAGAGACGTAATAGAAAGAAGCAGCGCCAGGGAAACTGCAGTAAGAGTAGGCATAGGCGGATTTGCAAAAATTGTATTAAAACTGCTGGGAATAAATGTATTTAGTTACGTGAGCCAGATTGGAAAGGCAGTCTTTAGTAAAGATATAAGAATAAATAATGATATGTTAGAAGAAATTGATAAGTCTGAGGTAAGATGTCCGGATAGAACTATAAGTATTAAGATGAAAGAAGAGATAATTAAAGCTGAAAGGAATGGAGACAGCGTTGGCGGCAAATTCAAAGTTATTGCCACAGGAGTACCTCCTGGATTAGGATCATATTCACAGTGGGATAGAAGGGTTGATGGGAAAATAGCAAAATCATTTATGAGTATCCCGGCTATAAAGGCTGTTGAAATTGGTGATGGTTTTAATGTGACCGCTAAGACTGGAACCCTTTTCCATGATGAAATCTACTATAGAAGTGGTGATGGATTTTATAGAAAAACAAATAGAGCAGGAGGAATAGAAGGCGGGATGACCAATGGCGAACCGGTTATAGTAGGAGCCTCAATGAAGCCAATACCCACTACCGCTAAAGGTTTGCGTACTGTAAATATAAAGACTAAAGAAACTGAAGTAAGCCTAAAGGAGAGATCAGATATATGCGCGGTACCCAGCGCGTCTATAGTTGGCGAAGCAATGTTATCTATAGAAATTTTTAATTCAATACAGGAAAAATTTGGGAAAGATAGTATAGGTGAAGTTTTAGAAAATTATAATAATTATAAAAGATATCTAAAAAAAGTCTGATATTGTATATATGGATTTTAAAAATATATCTCTCATAGGTTTTATGGGCTCCGGTAAAAGTACGGTAGGAGAAATTCTGGCGGGAAAATTAAAATTTATATTTATTGATCTGGATAGAATAATTGAATTAAGCGAAGAAAGAGAAATAAAAGATATTTTTAGAAGAGATGGGGAAAAGTATTTCAGGGAATTAGAAACAAAGGTTATAAAAAAAATATATAAAAATAAAAAGTGTGTTTTTGCCTGTGGGGGCGGTGCAGTAAAAAGAAAAGAAAATATGCATATAATAAAAAATAACAGTACGGTAATATATTTAAATATTTCTGCACAAAATGCGCTTGATCGTCTTAAAGATGACAAAAACAGACCGCTGATTGATGTAGAAAATAAAAAGGAAGTAATAGAAAAAATGATCGGTAAAAGAGATATCCTGTACCGAAAATATGCGGATATAGTTGTAAATAATGATAAAAATAACCCTGAGCAAACTTCAAATGAGATAATAACCAGACTTAAAGTGAAAAAATAGATGAGAATCATTACTGCTAAAACTAAACTTAGACATTATCCTATATATATAAGTTCTAAAATATCCGAATACTTTCCGCAGCTGATTGAAGAGAATTTTAAAGATTCTGAAAAAATAGTACTGGTAACAAATAATAAAGTATTCGGCATATATGAGGATAAAATAAATAATATCTTAAAAGAGTGCTCCTTACCTTATGAAATTGTAATTATTCAGGACGGCGAAGAATATAAAAATTTAAAAAGCGCTGACTATATATATGGAAAGCTGATTGATTTTAATATACATAGAAATGATATTATAGTTGCATTTGGGGGTGGAGTGATAGGTGATCTGGCTGGTTTTGCAGCTTCGACTTTTCACAGGGGGATAAAACTTATACACTGCCCAACAACTATTATTGGTCAGGTCGACAGCAGCATAGGGGGGAAAGTTGTTGTCAATTATAATAACATAAAGAACGTAATCGGCAGTTTTTATCAACCGTATATGGTAGTCATTGACCCAACTTTAAATTATACCCTGGATGAAAACCAGATTATCAATGGTCTGGGTGAAATTGTAAAGTATGGATTAGTTTTTAAAAAGAAAATATTGGAAAAACTGTCGGAAAATATAGAAGATAAAAAGGAGGACAGACTATCCGGGTTAATTAAAAAAGAAGTTTTTAAGGATATTATTTATGATTGCTGTTATATAAAAACAAGAGTGGTGGCAAAAGATGAATTTGATCTGGATTACAGAAATACGCTTAATTTTGGGCACACCATAGGGCATTGTATAGAGAGTGCGTTCAATTTAAGTGAAATAAACCACGGAATGGCAATTAGCATAGGAATGATAATTGAAATTGATATTTCAATTTCTCTGGGTTTGGTAAGCGAGGATATTAAGAGTAAGGTTCTGGAGCTATATAAAAAGTTGAAATTGCCATACAGGATACCGAAAATGAATGTAGAAAAAATTACCGATGCCTTGAAATATGATAAAAAATTTAAAACAGCGCAAAATAAATTTGTTCTGCTTAAAGGAATAAATAAACCTGTTTTCTATTATAATGTAGATAAAAGCGTGGTTGTTGATAGTATTAAAAAAAGTATGTAATATTATATATAAATATATGTAAAGAAAAAATTAAATATAATATTAATTTATGCAATTAAAACAATATTTTTTGTAAATTTTAAATATGTGAAAGATTGGTAAAAATGAAAAAAGTTATTATAATAAATGGCCCTAATTTAAATCTATTGGGGAAAAGAGAGGAAAAAATATATGGCAGCAAGGGATTTGATGAAATAAAAAAGGAACTTGATGAGCTGGCGGCTGGTAAGGTAGAACTCTTATATTTCCAATCCAATCATGAGGGAGAGATTATTGATAAAATTCATCAGTGTATCGGAAATACTGATTTTATAATAATCAATCCAGGCGCACTTACTCATTATAGTTATGGAATACATGACGCAATATCTGCCAGTAAAATTCCCACTATTGAAGTGCATATTTCTAACATTTTTAACAGAGAATATTGGAGGGCCGAATCAGTAATATCACCTGCTGCCTCCGGGATTATAATAGGATTTGGACTGGATGTATATAAGATGGCTTTGCATTATATAATTGGGATATAAAAAAGCTATTATTGGTAAATATGTTTAATAAAATTTTTTATATCATTAAAAGAAGCAGTAATAAAGGAAAATATACTTTAAAACAGGAGAAAGGCTTTTCTCTTGTTGAAGTAATAGTAGCTACAGTGATTATCTCTATAATTACATTAGTTCTGGTGAGTGGCACTGTGACAGCGGTTAATGTATTAAAAATAAACATGGCAAAAACTGTATCCTCAGCTGTTGCCAGCGAAAAGCTGGAGCTGATCAAATGTATGAACTATGAAGATATTTGAGCCTGGAGTGGATTCTGATGATTGGGTATAAACCTACAGACGGACTGGCAGGAAGTTATCGCTGATTGATAATAAAATATGAATATTGTATCTGAAAGTAAATATTATGATTCAAGAATAAAAAAAATATTTACCCTCAAGAATAATCATAAAACCTCAAATCTTATTATCCTAAAAGACGAAAGCATATATTACCTCACTGGATTTTATGGTAAAGATTCAGGAAGCATATTACTAATTGCAGATGATGATATACATTTATTGGTTAATTTTATCTATCTGGAACAAGCCAGAAAATCTGTTAAAAATAAAAACTTAAACATTAACTGCTATAAAAAAAATAAATTCAGGGAACTTGCAAAAATTTTAGAAGATTACAGTTTCAGGTCCATTGGAGTAGAAGGAAAGAATATAAGTTTCACCGGTTTCAGTAAACTGGAAAAGTTATTATCTGAACAGGGTAAGAAACTGGTAAATATTGATGGAGTAGTTGAAAACTTAAGAATAGTTAAGGACGAGGTCGAGATCTCTAAAATAAAAAATGCCTGCAAGATTACAGATAAAGTCTTCGGCA
>JAUWQC010000110.1 GCA_030611285.1 bacterium
ACACTTGACCATAAAAGTTTTAAATTAAAATTCAATAAAGACAAATGTATTTTATGTGAGTTATGCCTGGATTGCTGTCCTGTTTCTGCAATAAAAGTTCATATATAAATTTTAATCAGATTTTAAGATCTTACAGAAAACACCCTGAATATTTTTTAATACTTTATAGTATAATGATAATGTAAAAGAGTCTTTAAAACAACATGGATAAAATGAAAATGAACTGGTCGGCCTTTAAACAATTAAATATTATTAAACTTTTAATTATCCTGCTATTTATCAGCTCAGTTCTTTTAATAGCATCAACCAACAGCCCTGCGCCTGATGATAAAAGCAGTAATGACAAAATAAATTATACAGAAATAACTAATTTCTATATATGTGAGATTAAAGACATAATAGATCCCCCTACATCCAATCACTTAAGAAAATGCTTGAAAAAATCACTTGATTCCGGTTACGGTCTTATTATATTAATGGATACGCCGGGAGGACTTGAAGCATCTATGAGAGAAATAATAATGGATATCCTGAATACAAATATTCCAGTTATAGTATTTGTTTATCCTGAAGGAGCCAGGGCAGCTTCCGCCGGGGTATTTATAACCTATGCCAGCGATCTGGCTGCTATGGGACCTTCTACCAGTATAGGAGCCGCTCATCCGGTAAACCTGGGTGGAGAACAACAAATATCTGGGGATATGCTGGAGAAAGTAACCAATGACTCGGTCTCTTTCATAAAAAACCTTGCCGAATCCAGAGGCCGGAATGCTGATTGGGCAGAAAAGGCAGTAAGGGAAAGTGTTTCTATTACAGTCGCCGAAGCATTAGAATTGGGAGTAATAGACCTTACTGCTTCAAATATAGAAGAATTGCTCGAAAAAATAGACGGCAGAGTCATTGAAAAATCAGGCAAAACTTTCCTTATAAATGCAAAGATTGCCAGAACCGAAAAAATTGAAATGAGTTTTATTTCCAGGTTTCTTCATATTATAGTAAATCCGAATATTGCTTATATACTATTTATTATAGGTATATTTGGAATAATCTATGAATTCTCCCAACCAGGATTGGGCATTTCAGGAGCAATCGGTGTCTTATTTCTAATCCTGGGGTTTTATGCATTTAGCATTCTTCCTATAAACTATGCCGGACTGGCTCTTATAATTTTAGCCATAATTTTATTCATTCTGGATATAGCGCTTGGCCTGGGTGGGATACTTTCGATAACAGGCGCAGCTTCACTTCTTATAGGATCCTTTTTACTAGTTGACACTGACGCTCCTTATCTTAAAATAGCTACAAGCCTGATAATCAGTGCTTCAGTTATAGTATCTGGTTTTTTAATTATTGTAATAAGAGCAGTTTATAAGGTTCAGAGACAAAAACCCGTTACCGGTGAAGCAGGGATTACCGGAGAAACCGCAGTAGTTTGCCAGGACTTAAACCCACAGGGTCTGGTTAAAGTATACGGGGAAATCTGGAAGGCAGTATCCGTGGATGGAAAAAAAATTAAAAAAGGCCAGGAAGTTGAAATAATATCTTTAAAAGGTCTGACTTTACTGGTAAAAATATTAAATAAAAAATATAATTAAAACAAAAAAGGAGGTTAAGATGTTAGCAGGACAAGCAGTAGCAGCAATAATATTCGGTATAATTATTGTCTTAATTTTATTGCTTTCAGCTGTCAAGATTCTAAGAGAATATGAAAGGGGTGTAATATTTAGATTTGGAAGACTAAGAGGAACAAAAGGGCCTGGCATATTTCTGATAATTCCGTTTGTGGATAAGATGATTAAGGTTGACTTAAGAACTGTTACCATGGATGTGCCGCCACAGGATGTCATTACCAGGGATAATGTACCGGTAAAAGTAAATGCGGTAGTATATTTCAGGGTAATGGATCCCGCAAAAAGTGTGGTAAAAATAGAAAGATATATAGTAGCAACATCACAAATAGCTCAAACCACATTAAGGAGCGTACTAGGCCAGGCTGAACTAGATGATTTGCTTGCAAGAAGAGATAAAATCAATAAAGAACTTCAAATAATAATAGATGAGCAAACAGATCCATGGGGGGTAAAAGTCTCAACCGTTGAAATTAAAGATGTTGAATTGCCTCAATCCATACAGAGGGCATTTGCAAGACAGGCTGAAGCCGAAAGAGAAAGAAGGGCAAAAATAATCAATGCGGAAGGAGAATTTCAGGCTTCTAAAAGATTAGCTGAAGCTGCAAAGGTGTTAAGCAGATATCCGGCTTCGATACAACTTAGATTCCTGCAAACTTTAAAAGAAATAGGAGCAGAACAGAATTCAACCATTGTATTCCCGGTTCCTATTGATCTTGTAAAAGTATTTATTGAGAAGCTTGGTAAAAAATAAAAGGCGATAAATACCTTGTCTGGAAAGAAAAATTTAAATAATTACCCTGTACAAAAAATTTTTGGCAGGAAAACAATCCTGAGAGTACTGGAAAAAGGTGATTTGAAAAGAACTTTGGCCTGGTTAAAGGACCCTTCTGTCAATATGTATCTGAGCCAGAACTTTTACCGCTATACAGAAGAACAGGAACTTAAATGGTTTGAATTTATCCAGAGTTCCAGGAATGATATAGTCTTTGCTATTGAAGATATAAATACAAATCTTCATATTGGCAATTGTGCCTTGCATAAAATCAACTGGGAAAAAGGTGACTGTGAGCTGGGTATTGTAATTGGGGAGAAAGGTTACTGGAATAAAGGTTACGGCTCTGACGCAATAATAAATGTTATAAAATCCGCAATGTCTGAGCTGAATCTTAAAAGTATCAAATTAAATGTTTACAAATATAACCAACGGGCAATAAAAGTATATAGAAAATGTGGATTTAAGCTGATTCAGACCCTGAAGAAAAATCATCTTTATAATGGAAAATACTGGGACACTTTAATAATGGAGCTTAAAAAAACTTGACAACTCCACACGCATCAATGCGGGGGATTCTCCAACTATTATATACATCTTCAAACATTCATATCCAACCATATAGAACATTTAACACATAATATATATACATATCCATACACAAATATTAAATTTCATAATTATACTTATTTTAAGTATTATGCCCTTTGTTTTTAATAGCCAATTTTTATGCTAATATTCTAAAATCCATTACTAAAAATCTAAAACTATGTATACATATAGAAGAAAACATAAAATTGGTCCTGGTTCAATTTTCTTTATGATTCTATTTATATTAATCACTATAGGTATGGGTTACCTCTTTTACATTGACAAAGGAAAGTTCTGGGATATGCTACCATTTGTCTGTATACCGGCAATCATAATAAGCCTTATACTTACGATATTTAATTTTACAAGGAGAACCAAAGGAAGTTCTTTCTTCGTCGTATTCTTTACACTATCTCTTGCAGGGCTAATACTATCAAATTTTTTTGGTCCATTTGCTCTAAAAAATAAAGCAGAAAAAAGCTTTGATAATAAAGACTATTCCCAATCAATAAATTATTATGAAACACTTTTAAAAAACTACCCTAACAGCAGACTGGCAAATAATGCACTGGAAAAAATTCCATCCGCTTACTATTACAACAGCGACTACACAGAAGCAATTGACAGTTTTAAAAAAGCAATAGATTTAGAAATAGTAAGTGATAATGATCCGGAAATGATAAAGATTTTCAAAGATTGTTACCTAAAATTAGCCCAGGATTATTACAAATTAGCTCAGGATTATTATAAAAATGAAAAATATAGCCAGTCCGCCGAAAGTTATTTAAATGCAGTTGAAGTGCTTGAAGATATTAACAGTAACTTTCCTGATACAAATGAAGCCTTTATTGCTATTTATAAGATCCCTGAATATTTATATGAGGCAGCATTTAATTTTAATAAAACCAAAAACTGGGAAAAATCCATAGAAGCTCTTGAGAATATAATTAATAACCATAATGATAGTGAATATTTCGATGACGCCAGTTCCATCTTATTTAATACCTACATTGATAAGGCAACAGAACTTGCAAGTAATCTTAAATATGTAGAAAGTGTTGAAGAATTTCTGAAAATTCTGGACCTTGAAGTTCAAAACAATACCTACAACAAACTAGATTATAAAAAGAGCAAAGTATTCTACAATATACCACCCAATACTCTTAAAAGTA
>JAUWQC010000210.1 GCA_030611285.1 bacterium
GTTACATCTTGAGTATTGTTATATTGAGAAGCAAAGGCTGTACCTAAACAGGTGACCATATTAGCACCTTGGATGGCATTAAAACCCATATTACGGCATTTGATATCTAAAATATGCATACTTCCCCCTCTACCACCGGTAATTCCGGTCTTCTTGGCAAATATCTCTGCCAATACTCTTTCTTTGGGAGTACCTGATAAGAGACAAACGCCATGACTTCTATGATCGGGAAATTTATAGTCAGTCTCTTTCAAGGTAAGCATTACTCCAGCCTGGCAAGCTTCTTGTCCGGTGCTTAGATGAATAAAGCCAGGGATATAACCTTTTTTAGCATACTTATCAACCATATCTTCAAAATCACGGATTAAAACCATATTGTAGTAAAGTTCTTTTAAAACTTTCTTGGATAGATTCATCTTTCCTCCTCATTGTTTTTATATTTATATCTATTAAATATTTTATCCCTAATACTGATTGTTTTTTTATTTTTTTTTAGAATATTAAATTTTTGTAGTTTGTGAATAGATCAAAAAATAATTACCAAAATATGATTTAATCATCTCTCTTTTTCCCTAAAACACTAAGTTCAACCGGGTATAGAGGGGGGCGAACTGTATCAGGTAAAACATCTTCCTTTTTAACTCCGGTCATCTCAGCAATAATATCTCGGATTAATGTACTGCATGTTTGCCCCTGACAGAGCCCCATCCCTGCTCTGGTTCTTCTCTTAACAGCTTTGATGGTTGTATACCCTTCTCTAATTGCTTGTCTTATTTCTTCTTCGGTGATTTCTTCACATCTGCAAATAATCTTTTTAATACAGTTTTTCTCATCGTCTTTAGGCATCGTCTTTTATCCTTTCTATAGAACGAATCTGGTTGATATATTTTTTATCACAAGCTATGGTAATTACCGCGGTTTTATCAAAATTAGCCCTTTTATCAACCTTAACTACTTCCACTTCGGCAATGGGTTCTCCTTTTCTGTTAACCCCCACAGCTTTTCCCCCAATTTTCGGATAAGGCAAATATTCATAAGGAAAAGAAATGGCAGCTTTTTCAGAAGAGTAATTATAATTAAGCACAAAAATCGCCTGCCCGGGGCAAGAAGCAATACATGTACCACAACCCTTACATTTGTTTTCATCTAAATATGGCAAATTAGTAATATGAGGATTTATATTTATTGCTTTAAATGGGCAGGCAGCAACGCAAGGATCGCAAGGGATTTCTTGAATGCATTCAATACAAGCTACTGCTCCCTTTTTAATTCTACTTAAGGAGGGATAACCTGGAAATTCTTGGAATTCTTTCAAAGAAGGAATACTTTTATAATTTTTTAATTTAGTATTTGCCTCTAATTCTATATAATCTCTTTTTTGATATCTCATTTCTTTTTGTTGCGATGATAATAAAATCCTTTTTTTCGCAACAGAACGTTTATACCCAAAAGGTCCTCCTCTTAATCCATTAAGTCTATTCCAGTATTCTTCCTTTAATTTTACAAATTTATTATTATCTATATATCCCAAGGATGCTGCTACACTAATACCCGCAAGACGCCCCTCGTCAAGCGCGCTATTGGCTTCCTCAATTCCGGATAAATCGCCGGCAATATAAATTCCCTTTTTGGTAGATTCCATATTATCATCGTGTAGTGGTAAAAAACCACCTAACTCCGGAAAAAATTTAAATTCGCATCCTGCTAAACTTGCTAATTGCCCGTTAGGATTCAATCCTACCGAAATACATATTGTATCTGCAGAAACAGTTTTTTCTGTTCCCGCTATAGGATTCCATTTTTTATCCAGGGCAGTAATTACTGCCTCTTCTACACTTTTTCTTCCTCTTGCCTCTTTAATAGTATGACTGGTATGGATAGGAACTCCTGCCCTCATCACCTTCCCCGCATGAACCAAATATCCAGATATGGATGGTGCTGCTTCAACAATTCCCACCACCTCTGCACCGGCTTGTAATAATTGATAAGCTATAATTAAACCAACGTTACCAGAACCTACCATAAGAATTCTTTCTCCAGGTAAAACTCGTTCAATATTAATCAAAGTTTGAGCAGCTCCGGCGCTCATAACCCCCGGCAAAGTCCAACCCGGAAACGAAAGAGCTTTCTCAATCCCCCCGGTTGCTAAAACTATTCTTTTAGCCTTTAATAATTTCATTTCTCTTTCTTTAACTAATAGTGAGACGACGTCCTTTTCCATAATTCCTAAGACTTTTGTCTGAAGAGAAATTTCTACACCCTGAGAATCTGCTTCCTTAAGTAAATGTAAACCAATATCAAAACCTCTGGTACCAGCCAAATGTTCTTTTGAACCAAAAAACTTATGAATCTGTTTAAAAAGCTGGCCACCCGGTTTATCTTTATCATCTACCAATAAAACTTTTGCACCGTAGCGACTGGCTTCTATAGCCGC
>JAUWQC010000192.1 GCA_030611285.1 bacterium
TTTTCACCTGTTACCTTAAACTCTACTTCATCAAATCC
This sequence comes from bacterium, assembly GCA_030611285.1. GTDB lineage: Bacteria > Actinomycetota > Humimicrobiia > Humimicrobiales > Humimicrobiaceae > Hydromicrobium. The sequence goes on from JAUWQC010000192.1 coordinate 39, forward strand.
AGGATATTTTTTTAATATATCATAAAACCTGTTGATAAAATTCTTATCCATATCTCTCTTTCTTGCAGCAAAAATAACTTTATTATTTTTATCACCTATAAGCTCTTTTTGATTTTTATCTATTCTTTTATCTTTTTCCAATTCTTCTATTTCGTTGGCGATTATCTTTACCTGATCTTCTTTTTTATCTAATTTACCTTTAATTTTTACAATCTTTTCTTCTGAAATAACTTCCCTGTACTTACCAAGAACTGACGGGAATATAATTACTTCTACGCTGTCACTGATATCCTCTATGCCTACAAAACACATCTGCCGGCCTTTTTTTGTAAATATAATTTTTACTCTGGTTATAATTCCACCAACAGCAATATTAGTTTTATCTTCTATGCTGCTCAGGGCCTCTATTGGAGTCAGCCTGGAAAGGGAATCTTCATATTCAAACAAAGGGTGCCCTGAAATATAAAGGCCCAGCATTTCTTTCTCAAAATTTAATAACTCTTTTTTTGAAAATTCCTCAAATTGTTCCTCTGTTTTGTAGACTCCATCCAGTAATATTTTCTCTCTCCCGCCACCATTGAAATCAAATAATGAAAACTGGCCAATGTCTCTATCTTTTTTAATCTTTAAAGTCTCTTCAATAATTTTTTCATAATTCTCTAAAAGATATTTCCGGCTCTGGCCAAGAGAGTCGAATGTTCCACTTTTTATTAAGCTCTCAAGGGTTTTTTTATTTAATACACTACTATCAACTCTCCGGCAAAAATCTATAAAATTTTCAAATTTACCGCCTTTCTTTCTCTCCTTTTCTATACATTCAATAACATTAGTCCCAACATTTTTTATAGCTGATAGACCAAATCTGATAGAATTTCCCACCACAGTAAAATCGGTAAAACTTTCGTTGATATCCGGCGGGAGGACCATAATACCCATTCTTCTGGTTTCATTAACATATTGAGCTACTTTTTCCTGGATGCCCATTCTGATACTAAGCAGCGCTGCCATAAATTCCACAGGATAGTTAACCTTAAGGTAAGCAGTCTGGTATGAAATCATCGCGTACGCAGCGCTGTGAGACTTGTTAAACCCATATTCAGCAAAATGATTTATAAGTTTAAATATTTTTAGTGAAATTTTTTCATCTACCCCTTTATTTCTAGCGCCCTCTATAAATTTACTTTTCTGTTTGGAAAGTAAACTCCTCTTTTTCTTGCTAATGGCTCCCCGCAGGATGTCTGCTTCTGACATACTAAAACCAGCCAGTTCTGACGCTATTCCCATAACCTGTTCCTGATATAGAATAATTCCATAAGTACTTTTAAGAATTTTTTCAAGAGATGGGTGCAGATAGCTTATTTTCTTTCTCCCATTTTTACTTTCTATGAAATCTCTAACCATTCCACTTTTAAGAGGACCGGGTCTATATAATGCCAGAAGCGCTATCAAGTCTTCAAATTTGGTTGGTTTTAAGTTTATTACCAGTTCCCGCATTCCCGAGCTTTCAAGCTGGAATACTCCCAGGCATTCACCTTCGCACAACATATTAAAAGTTTTTTTATCATCCGCATTAATATTATTAATATCTATATCTATATTTTTAGTTTTATTAATTAAAAATAAGGTTTTGTCTATTAGCGATAGTGTTTTCAATCCCAGAAAATCCATTTTAAGTAGTCCAATTTTTTGAATATCCTCCATTTTATATTGGGTTACAATATCACCTTCATTCTCTTTTTGTATGGGTGTATAGTTGTAAAGGTCCTCTGAGGAGATTACAACTCCTGCAGCATGAATTGAATCCTGTCTGGATATGCCCTCAAGTGAAATTGCAGTATCAATTACTTCTCTTATTTTTTTATCATTTTCATAAACTTCTTTTAAATCCGGGACCAAATTTAATGAGTTTTCGATTGTCACATTTAATTCCATCGGGATCATCTTCGCTATCCTGTCTACTTCAGCATAAGGCACTTCCATTACCCTTCCTGCATCCCTTATAGCCTGTCTGGCAGCCATTGTTCCAAAAGTAATTAGCTGGGCAACCCTTCTTTCACCATATTTTTGACTAACATACCTGATAACTTCATCCCTCTTCTCATAACAAAAATCTATATCTATATCAGGCATACCTTTACGTTCTTCATTTAGAAATCTTTCAAATAAAAGTCCGTACTTCAAAGGTTCTATATCGGTTATGCCCAACAGATAAGAAACTATGCTGCCCGCTGCCGAACCTCTTCCCGGTCCTACTCTTATATTATTATTCCTGGCAAATTTAATAAGGTCCCAAACTATCAGAAAATATTCCGAAAAACCCATTTTCTCTATGACTTCCAGCTCTCTTTGTATTCTTCTATCAATCTCCTCAGTAATACTCTGATATCTTTTTTTAGCACCTTCATAGCATAATTTTTTTAAATATTCATCTGCTCTATAGTTGTCAGGAACCTGGAAAGATGGTATCAGATTCATATTAAACTTTATATTTATATTACATCTATCGGCAATCTTTAGCGTGTTTTCAATAGCGCCCGGGAATTCTTTAAAAAGCTCACTCATTTGATTATAACTTTTAAAATAATATTCATCTGTGGGAAACCTCAGGCGGCCGGGTTCATTTATAGTGGAGCCAGTCTGGATACAGAGCAGGACATCATGAGCTTTACTATCTTCCTT
>JAUWQC010000116.1 GCA_030611285.1 bacterium
CAATCAAAATTCTATATTCATGATTACAGAATCTCCTCCAACAGCTCTCCTGCCGCCTTTATGATATCAGATTTCTGGGGAATAGAAGCCTGCTCCAGTATAGAATTGTATGGGATTGGAGTATCCAGTCCTGCAACTATCTTCACCGGAGCCTTCAGATGTTCAAACACTCTCTCAGTTATTCTAGCGCTGATATCAGAAGCTACTGAACCTCTCCTGCACGCTTCACTTACTATTATCAGTCTGCCTGTCTTTTTAACTGAATTTATTACTTCATCAATATCCAGAGGTACAAGTGTCCTTGGATCAACAACTTCACAGCTTATGCCTTCCCTCTCCAGCTCTTCTGCCGCCTCAATTGACTTTAGTACCATATTTGAATAGGCAAAGATGGTAATATCTTCACCTTTCCTTTTAATATCAGCTTTTCCAAATGGTATGGTGTATTCTTCTTCTGGCACTGCCCCCTTTACCGGATAAATCATTTTATGTTCTATAAACATTACCGGACTGTTATCCCTTATGGCAGTTTTTAAAAGTCCCTTTACATCATAGGAGGTAGCGGGCATAACCACTTTAAGCCCCGGAATATGATAGAACCACGCCTCCAAACTCTGGGAATGTTGTGTCGCCAGTCCCTTTCCAACACCTCCCTGAGTCCTTATAACCAGGGGAACATTCAGTCTGCCGCCGCTCATAAAATGAATTTTTGCAGCCTGGTTTGCAATCTGATCCATTGCCAGTGCGGCAAAATCTATAAACATAATCTCTACAATTGGCCGGTATCCGGTAAGGGCCGCCCCAATTCCTGCACCAACTATAGCGGCTTCCGAAATTGGGGTATTAATTACCCTATCCGGACCATATTTATCTAAAAGTCCCTTATAGGCTTTAAAAGCTCCTCCATAAACACCAACATCTTCACCAATTAAAAATACTTTCCTGTCTCTATCCATCTCTTCTATGATTGCTTCTCTTATAGCTTCCCTGTACTGGATTTCTCTCATTAATTTTCCTTTCTATAAAAACCTAAAATACTATCCGGGTATTAAATTTGCTCAACCTCTTCCAGGAATTTTTCAAGCTTGGGCTCCGGGCTTTTTTCAGCAAAAGTAACCGCGCCTTTTATTTTTTTATCTACTTCACTCTCAATTCTTTCTATTTCCTCTTCAGTGATTATTTTTTCCTCAAACAGTCTACCCTTAAAATTGGCTACCGGATCTTTTTCACTGATGTAATATTCAACTTCTTCTTTTCCCCTGTATTCTGCAGGATCATTGGGATGATGACCATAAAACCGGTAGGTCTTTGCTTCAATAAGTGAAGGGCCTCTGCCATCCCTTGCATGTCCTGCCGCCTTTTTAACTGCGTTATAAACCTCAACAGGATCGCTGCCATCTATAATATGCCCTGGAATACCATAAGCGCAGCTCCTCTTTCCCACATCCTTGCATGCTACGGAATCTGCCGAGCGCATAGAAATAGCATACATATTGTTTTCACAAATATAAATTACCGGTAATTTAAATATAGCTGCCATATTTAAGGATTCATGAAATACTCCATTGTTTGAAGCTCCATCACCAAAAAAGCACACCACAACATTTCCTTTTCCTTCCATTTTGCAGCTCAGTCCGGCTCCAACCGATATGGGAATACCGCCGCCTACGATTCCATTTTCTCCCAGTATTTTAAGTTCCATATCAACAATATGCATTGAACCACCCCTGCCTCTGCAGTAACCAGTAGATTTTCCAAAAAGCTCCGCCATCATTTTCCTTATATCGGCTCCTCTGGCTATGCAATGACCATGACCTCTGTGATTGGAAATAACATAGTCCTGTTTTCCAATTGCCTGGCAGGCCCCTACTGGAACAGCCTCCTGGCCAATACACGGATGTAGATACCCCCAGATTTTTCCGGCCTTATAAAGCTGTATAGCCTTTTCCTCAAACCTTCTGATCTCTATTAATTTTTTAAGCATTTCAATCTTTGTTTTTTTGGATATTCTGAACATATGACTCCTTCCGGTATAAAATTTTCCTCTACCAATCTAAAACATTTCTCCAGCCAAAAAACTAGAGCAGGTAAATACTATTTGATAATGATAATATAAATGTAGAAAAAATTAAATTTAAGGTATTTCTTTTTTATAGTATCGTGCTGGTATTATACTCTTTACTTGCGCTGACTATATATGCCGTTAAGCTATAATTAGACGCTTAAAATCCTGTTAAATCCGCTAACTGTCCCTGTATAATATAAAAGAAATATGATAATATCTTTTACTTGCAATATTCATTAATATTATGCTTTTATTAAATAATATAAATTTTAAATAACATATTTTTTTATTCCCAGATAAGACTATTATTAAAAATATCAACGAAAAAAATAATTATAAACCGTGTCCAGATTAAGAAAAAAACATAAGGCCAGAAAACCTTCCAGAGTTATAGTAGCTATAATAGCTGTCATTTTGGCTTTACAGTTACTGATCACATTTGTATTTTCAGGTATCCTTATATTTGCCTTCCATGCTGCTTCCTCCTTTTTCGAGGATCTACCAAAACTGGAAGATTTTTCACCAACAGAAGGTGCCCTTACATCAAAAATATATGCTGTTGATGGCGCTCTTATAGCAACCTTTCATGGTGAGGAAAACAGAGAATTAGTGTCATACCAGCAAATACCCAGAAATCTGATAAATGCTGTTATTGCAATTGAAGATGAAAGATTCTATCAGCATCAGGGTTTTGATATAGAAGGCATAATCCGTTCATTTATTATAAATCTTATATCCGGAGAAATAGAACAGGGTGCCACTACTATTACCCAGGGATATATAAAAAATTCATATATTCCCGAAGAAAAATACAATATAACCTATGAGAGAAAGATAAAAGAAGCTGCCCTTGCCTATCAGCTCGAACAAATTTATTCCAAACAGGAAATACTAGAGATGTATTTAAATACAGTCTATTTTGGAGAAGGTGCATATGGAGTTCAGGCAGCAGCAAAAATATATTTCAACAAAGATGTGGAATATCTGAACCTTTCCGAGTGCGCCGTAATTGCAGGGCTCCTTAGGTCCTATCTGTATTCACCCTATATTGATAAAAAAGCAGCTCTGGAAAGAAGAAATATAGTGCTGGCCAAAATGCTCGAACTGGGCCACATAAACCAGGAAGAATATGATGATACAATAAAGATGCCCATAATCACCCAGAGACCGAGAGAAGAAACTGAAGAATTTATTGCCCCTTATTTTGTAGAATATGTTAAACAGATATTAATAGGAAGGTATGGAGTGGAAAGAGTATTTAAAGGCGGATTTGAAATATATACAACTTTAGACCCGAAAATGCAAATTGCCGCTGAAAATGCAATTAACGAGATCCTTCCCGACCCTGAAGATCCTGCAGCCGCTCTTGTAGCCATGGATCCCAGAAATGGATATATAAAGGCTATGGTAGGGGGAAAAGATTTTAGGGAAATGAAATTTAACCTGGCTACACAGGCTAAGAGACAGCCCGGCTCCACTTTTAAGGTCTTTGCACTGCTTTCTGCCCTACAGCAGGGAGTTAGCCCCTATATGACTTTTAATCCTAACGGACCCATTAGATTTAATATTGAAGGTAGAAAACCATGGGAAGTTGGTAACTATAATGACGCTAGTTATGAAATAAATGAAATGCCAGTCTTAGAAGCCACTGTAAAATCTATAAATGTTGTATATTCCCAGCTTATTATGAAAATAGGAGCTTATGGCATTGCCAGGATCGCTATGGATATGGGAATTGACCCCCCCTTAGACCCGTATCCATCAATAGGACTTGGAGGACTTACAACAGGAGTATCTCCTCTTGAAGTCTGTACTGCATTTTCAACCATTGCAAATTATGGAGTAAGGCATGACCCTGTAGCAATACTAAAAGTTATAGATAAAGACGGTAATGTCTATGAAGACTATGAAGAGTACCAGGAAGAAGAAATACAGGTG
>JAUWQC010000122.1 GCA_030611285.1 bacterium
AAAGATACAATAGCTGTTTTAACCAATGATTACTCTTCTTACACTTAAACTTTTCGCTTGCTATATGTCAATATTAAAAGGATACGATGTTGATAAACCCAGCAATCTTGCCAAGAGTGTTACAGTTGAGTAGGTAAAACATATGAGATTGAAAAATTGAAATAATCAAGGCTGGGTAGCTATCTTAGATTTCGGCTCGCAATACATACAACTTATTGCACGTGGGGATGGCAGCGAAAAAATGTAAACTCCACTCCTCTAAAAATAATCCTTACCCAAAAATATCCCCTGACCCTGAGTGGCTGGGGAAAGAAATTTAGCACTGCTTCTCTATCTAACTATAAAAGGGATAGCAATAGCAATTGTACCAATAAAAACAACTACTAAGATAAAAAGATTGTATCTTATATTATAATTTAACAGAAGCGATGAGTCATAGTACTTATCTACATTGTTATCCTTATACATTTTTATAAGTCCATTAATTAATTTACCTCGAGTCTGTTTTCCTTTGAGAAGCCCTGTTATCACTACGATATTTACTACTATGACAAGGGCTACCATTATAAACATAACTAAAAATAGGCTTGTGTCTTCCCGTGATTCTTCTGCCATTGCAGAGTTTATTCCCAAAGACAGCAGGTTAAGTAAAATAGCAGTTATAATAAAAATGGTATCAGTACGGGTATTTTGTTGAAGTTCTGAAACAAGGTGTTTATGGATTTGCTCAAGCATAGAAGGTCTCCTCTCTTATAGAATTTTTAAATTATTTAAAGCTTTATTATTATAACATTATCTTACATTTTAATTTAGAAATATAACTGAGAAAGTCATAGAGCTTATACTATCCTGGAGACATTTAAGGTTTTGGACTTTACTGCGGGAACAGGATAAGTCCATCTGAGGCCAGGTCAATGGAGAACCTTGCAAGGTATATTATAAGGGCATCCTTTTCTTAAGAAGAGGATGAAATATTTTCCTGAAGAGTCAAAAGTTACATACAAATCCAAATACAGTAAAGAGGAGAAGGAGTTCAGTGCACTTGAATGGATGGCGGCACTTTGCTCCTATATACTGGACCAGGGTGAACAGACGATCCGCTATTATGGCCATTACAGCAATGTAATAAGGGAAGGCGGAAAAGGAAAGAAGTAAGTGAACTGGATCGTTACATTATTCTGGAGGATGAGTATCCGAAAAAGAGCAATAAATCCTGGGCAAGACTTACCTAAGAAAATATATGAAGTGAATCCACTTACCTGTCCCAGGTGCGGAGGGGATATGAGGATAATTACACCTGTAGAGGACTGTAAGGTTGTAAAAAAGATCCTGGATTATCTTAAAATATATGAGTCCCAAAGAAAGAGGCCGCCTCCAGCAAAGATCAGCCATCTAGATGAGTTTGACTGCTACATACGTGATGACTATATAGATTGTGATTATATGGATATTTAATCAGATATGGTTTTCCTTATTTAAACCTTCCTAAAAACAGGCTGGATATGGTCTTTTACTGGTCTATCTGCACCTTCTGTGTATTGCCTGCTCCGAATATTATATTTTCAATGCTTCTTAAAGTAGATTATGGTGATCATTTATGTTTTATACTTCGGAGATCCATAAGCAAATTCTTATAAATTATACTGTTCTATTACTTAAGTAGGCGGAAGCTATTAAGTATGGTGTCAAATGTAGCCTCATAGGAATCAAAATCCTTCTCGGAACAGAAAAAATGTAATAGCCATCCCGCCTCATTCTTCACCAGGTATATTTGAACAAATTTATAGGACTTTTGGTAAACAGCCGCGGTATAAGTATGCTTTATTGCTGGTATGCCATTTATAGTTAGTTCTTCCGTAGAGAGGGGAACATAATCCTCGAAGTTATTAGCAACCTTTATTTGTGACTGAGAGAAGCTATCAAGGCCACCTATCTCGTCCCAATACTTTGCCACCTGAACGCCTACATTCTGATCCCATAGGCTCTTACAAATCTTAACCCGAATATGTAGATCTGACCCCCTTTACTTCTTTCCATAAATCCCTTAACATTAATTGTGTAAGATCTTGAATGGCCTTTTACTTTCTTCTAGTCATTTGACTAATTCTTATTTGAAAGAATACGCTGTTATCTTATTTTTTAAATTACATTGACACATTAAATTTTACGCTATTTAAAAATGACAAAAATTAAAATTGGTTTATTAAACAAAAAAAGAGGGAATTTTATAATACAAGAAAAATTTGTAGGTACAGATAATGTAGTTGACGAAACACACAAAGAAGTTGCTCATCATAAACAAGCATTAATTGATGCCGGATATGAAGTGCACACCATTAGCTGGGGTGAATCTTTTGTTAAAGATTTAGAAGATAACAAGGTTGATTTAGTGTTTAATGTTTCAAGTATGGCAGAAGCTGCTATATTAGAAGAACTTGAAATACCTTTTGTAGGATCGGATACTGCTGCAATTGCTATTGCAGTAGATAAATCATTAGCAAAAATAATATGGAAAAGTAAAGGATTACAAACATCTCCTTTCCGCATAGCAAAATCTGTAGAAGATTGTTCTGTATTTAAAGATAATCCACCTTTTGATTATCCTTTGCTTATTAAACCTATTGCAGGCAGAGGAAGTGCCGGAATTGATGACAGCTCTATTATTAAAAATTATGAACAACTTGTAAAAGGTGTTGAAGAAAGATTAAATATAATAAAGCAACCTGTTTTAATTGAAAAGTTTTTGAAGGGAACGGAAATTACTCTTGGTATAATAGGCAATAAAAATGATATTAGGGTACTTCCACCACTTGAAATTTCTTTTAATGGAACTGGAAGTATTTTAACATTTGATAAAAAAGAAATCGATAATGATACTTTCTACTGCCCGGCTCGATTAAATGATGAAGATATGTGCAAAATCAAAGAATTTGCAAAAAAAGCTTATCAAGCTATTGGCTCTAAAGATTATGGACGAATTGATACTGTATTAACCAAAGAACGTCCTTGTCTTTTAGAAATTAATTCTTTTGCGGGATTAATGTGTACACCAAAAGAAAAACCACATAGTTACTTTGGTTTCATGGCTGCTGCAGATGATATGAGCGCTTCAGATTTAATTGATGAAATTATAAAATCAGCTTTAAAAAGATATAAAATGATTTAATGCCCAGATTAGAAATAAACATAAATAAAATAAAGCATAATGCTAAAACGTTAAAAGAAGAATTTGCAAAAAAAGGTATTGCTATCACTTCCGTAATAAAGGGGGTAGCAGGATCTCCTGAAATTGCAAATGCAATACTTGAGTGTGGAATCAATACTATAGCAGTTTCTCAAATTCAATACATTAAAAAAATGAAGGAATTTGGTGTGAAAGCAGAATTTTTACTTACACGCTTACCTGCACACACCGAAGTTCCGGATGTTGTTAAATATGCTGATATAAGCTTAAACTCTGAAATATCAACAGTTAAATTATTATCTGAACATTCCCTAAAACAAGGTAAAAGGCATAAAGTAGTGTTGATGCTGGAACTGGGTGACCTAAGAGAAGGTATATTACCTGAAGATATAGACTCTGTTGTTGAACAAACAATAATGCTTAAGGGTATCAAATTATACGGAATAGGTGTAAATCTTGCTTGCTTTGGAGGTATTAAACCATCAGAGAAAAATATGACTGAATTATCTCAAATAGCAGATCATATTCAAGAAAAATACCATATAAAACTACATATGGTTTCAGGTGGAAATTCGGCAAATTACGAATGGCTTTCTCAAACAGATACTACTGGAAATATCAATAATTTAAGAA